>CAINVV010000001.1 GCA_903854235.1 uncultured Bacteroidia bacterium
CGCCGTTGCCGAAATCGAACCAGCTGCGCCAGGTCTTCGGGACATATACTTCGTTGTAGGGGCGGTAGGCTGCAGGACCGAGCCAGAGGTCCCAGTCCAGACCGGCCGGAATGGGCATCTCTTTTGGCGGAAAACTATCTGGTTTCCTGAAATATTTGTCGGGACCGAAATCGGGACCATCGAACCAGGCAATCACCTCGGTGACATTTCCCAGGAGTCCGGCTTCGTACCACTCTTTAATGAGGCGTATGCCGTTGGTGGCGTGCCCCTGGTTGGCCATCTGGGTGATGACGTTGTAATGTTTGGCTGCTTTGCGCAGGGTACGCAGTTGCCAGATGTTGTGTGCCAGCGGCTTCTCAACGATAACATGCTTGCCCAGCTGCATGGCGGCCATCGCGGCTGGGAAGTGGGAATGGTCGGGGGTACAGACCATCACGGCATCGATCTCCTTGTGCATCGTATCGAACATTACCCGGTAATCCTTGAAACGTTTGGCTTTCGGCATGGCCTTGAAGGCTTCGGCAGCCCTGTTGTCATCCACATCGCAAAGGGCGACGATGTTTTCGTTCCATTTGGGATCCTTCTGGTTGATCATCTTGCTCCAGTTGGAGTGGCCCTGACCTCCCACGCCGATCACGGCAATATTCAGTCGGCCGGAGGGCGAACAGCTCATTAAATTGGGAATGAAAACTGCTCCTGCAGCTAGCACGGAGGCAGATTTTAGAAAGTCGCGTCTGGTAGAACTCATGGTTTTTAATTTTTTTGGTATAGTAATAGTTGGCTTAATTCCAAAACTTGAATAACCTGCACAAATTAGTGATTTTTCCTTGGATTGGCTTTTAAAAAGAGTGTTTTTAAACACAAAAATCAATATTTTGAGAGGAGCCAATCAGCTGACCGGGTAGAGTTGCCAATATGATACATTCAGACGAAAAAAGTGTATAAATTTGTATTTCGTTCGGTATTTGACAAAGGTTTGTTTGGCTTAATTCAGGCTAACACGGAAGTTATACAGACAAATGGTGATCAGGATTGCAATTCCACGGATCGCACTTTCCGGATTGAGGAAGTCAATTGTAAGTTATTTCAATTAAAGATCGAAGTACGAAATGGAAAAACCCCTGGTAGACAAGGAATATCTGCTTGTGAAGTTTCCCGGTAGGGGAGGCTGGACCTATGCCTTGATTCCCGAAATCCCGCAAGATAGAAAGGCCTATTTTGGCTGGGTGATGGTGAAAGGATCCATCGACGGGTACGAAATCAGCAGATACAACTTGATGCCGACCGGGACGGGGGAACTATTCCTGCCGGTGAAGGCCGGAATCCGGAAAAAAATCGGGAAAGAGGCGGGTGATTTTGTGCGGGTGATCCTCTTTGCAGACCGGACTTCTGATGATTTGAAAGAGGAATTTAGGCTCTGCCTGGCCGAGGAGCCTGGTGTTTGGGCGAAATTCGCGGGGATGAAGGAACTGGATCAAAAAACGATCCTGGATTGGATTTATACATCCAAAGACGAGGAGGCCAAGGCGAATCGAATTGCCCAAACGATCAACCGACTGTTGAATCAATAAGCTATGAAAATTGAGAAACCAGATGAAGAGCAGGAAGAACGAAGGTTTTGATTGGGAATGCTTTGCATTCGTTTGCAGGATTCAGAATTTTGGAATGAAGACGGTTTACAGACCTGTGATACTGTTCATTCTCCTCTTGTATACAGGAATGTTCTCCTTTGCTCAAAAGAAACAAGTCTGCTTCTCTTTCGATGATCTGCCTGTGGTCAATTACGGTATCAGCGATACCATATGCCTGAGAAATATCTCTGACAATTTGATTCATTCCTTGAAAAGCAACCATATTCCAGCCATTGGTTTTGTGAATGAGCAAAAGCTGTACGATGATCAAGGAAAGAACAATCTTCAGGTTAGCTTGCTGAAAAACTGGGTAAATGCGGGATTGGAGTTGGGCAATCATACCTTTAGTCATCCGGATTACAACAAGCCGGTGTTCAGCCTTGCTTGCAGTCAGAAAAGTTTCGGGTAGGTTGTGTGCCGGCAAAGTTCAGCCGATTTTGTTTTC
>CAINVV010000002.1 GCA_903854235.1 uncultured Bacteroidia bacterium
CTCCAATACAGAAAATGCCTATTGTGAATCGGGAGGGTTTAGTATGTATTCGAATCCGGTAGCAGCTGTCACGACCTCTTTTCTTCGTCCTATTCTATTGTCACAACATTCCACTTCTTATCTCGAATGGATTAATTCTACGCCATATGGTTCAAATATGAGGTACATTGCAGATGTGGACATGGAAGATTATACTTCCTTCAAAGATTCCAAGATACTAATCATCATTGGGCACAGCGAATATTGGACCCGGCAGGCAAGACTTAATTTCGACCGATTCATCGATGAAGGCAACGATGCGATCATTCTTTCAGGAAATACCATGTGGTGGCAGGTAAGGTATGACAGGAAGATAAATCAGTTGATTTGCTACAAAAACAGATTGGCAGATCCGTGTCCAAACCCTTTATTGATAACCATTAACTGGTGTGAAGCCTATCTCAAATATTTTATTATTAACAGCATTGGAGGCGATTTCGACAGAGGTGGTTACGGACAGAATGATGACAAGGGATGGAATGGTTATAAAATCTGCCTCCCGAACTCGCCACTGTTGGAAGGTACTAATCTTAAAAAAGGAGATATTATTTCCTTGCCAACAGCCGAATACGATGGCGCCCCCCTTAAAAAATTTGACAATGACGGTTATCCGGTTTTGGATAATTCGCAACTCAAGTTTAATAAGTTTGAAATCATCGGCTTTGACCTAGGTTATAAAGACGGTCAAACATGCGGAACATTTATGGTCATGAAGAAGAGTCAGACTTCAGGGACCATCATCAACGGGGCATCCTTAAATTGGTGTTCTCCCAATGGCTTAGGTGGTAAAGATGCCGAAAAGCTTAAAATCATTACGACGAATATGATTGAGAAGCTGTTGAATAAAGCAAATGTTTTCAGCAATTAATCGATATGATGACAGGCTATCCGCACTTAATAAGCCTCCCCTATGGACGTGCTACATTCATCCACTTTGGCTGATAATCTCAAACACCCAATTAACGGTCGCTACTGATTTGTGCTATCCTAACTTCCTACTTTCATTCCTTTTCTATCAGATTTATTTCCCTGAATTCTAAAAATGTCTTCTTCTCATCACAAGTCAAAAACAGTTTGGATTTTTAACCAATACATCAACACACCAGAATTTCCAGGTGGTACCAGGCATTACGATCTTGCCCGGGAGTTGGTTAAAAAAGGGTATCGTGTCCATCTTTTTGGAGGTGCATTCCACTATCTTCTGTTAAAAGAGATCGTGCTTAAGGATGGGGAAAACAGGAAGACGGTGGAACTGGATGGAATCGTATTTCATTGGCTACGCGTTTTGCCATACAAAAACAATGGGATCAGGAGAATATTGAGTATGGTGAAATTCTATTTCTCCCTGCTCAATGAGGTTAAACTATTGAAAAGAGAGGCTACTTTTAACAGTCCCGACGTCATCATTGGCTCTTCCGTGCATCTGTTCACTGTTTTGGCAGCCTATCGAGCTGCAAAAATGGTGAATGCCCGCTTCATCATGGAAGTAAGGGATTTATGGCCTTATACACTGACTGCGATAGGACTTCTTTCCAGACGACATCCGCTGGTTTTGCTTTTTGGCTGGATGGAACGTTTCCTGTATCGAAGAGCGGAGTTGATTGTCACCTTGCTTCAGGATGCGGATCAATACATCGGACAATATACAGACGCCAGAAAAGTAATTTGGTTGCCAAATTCATTTAACAAGGATAATCTGTTTGCAAATAAACAACCTCAAAACTTCCTGCCGCCCAATGAAAAGAGAAAATTAACCATCCTTTTTGCCGGGTCCATGAATATTGCCGACAATCTTCTGTTATTGCTATCGGCATTTCAGGAGATGAGAAAAACAAATGATGGGATCCGTTTGGTATTGCTCGGAGATGGGATGGAAAAGATCAACCTGTCAAAGTACGTTCTGGATCATCAAATACCGGATGTAAGTATGTTGCCTACTGTTCCAAAAAACAAAATCATCCCTTATTTATTGGAAGCCGATATTTTGTGGGTAGGAATGCCGGATACCAATCTTTACAAATATGGACTAAGCTTCAATAAAATATACGACTACATGGCTGCCGCCAAACCGATCATAATATCCAGCCCCAAACAAAGCAACATTATTGTGGATGCGGAATGCGGACTAAGGGCCAATGCGGAAGATCGTACTGACCTCATAGAAAAAATAGGGGAAATAATCGAGTTGGGAGAATCTGCAAGACAGCAGATGGGACTTAATGGATACAACTATCTGATGAGGAATTTCACAACAGATATTATAACGGATAAGTTGATTAAAGAAGTCATTGATAAATAACAACAGCCAAAATTTATTTCCTAATTGCTGGCTTTAAAATGTTGCATTATATAGGTTCGATAACACAAACTTCTGACTTAGTATTTTACCTTTGATGTCATAAAAATGTTACTGGAACTCAAAATAGGATTTTGGTATGTCGGCATTAAATTTAGTCAGGGGAGCCATTGTTGAAGATGCATACAAAATTGCAAGACTGCATCAGGAGGAATTGAAAAATGGTTTTTTGGCAAATACCGGTGTTCGCTTCCTAACACTGCTTTACCATTCTTTAATCAAAAATGAACACGTCTTGGTTTACGAAGAAGCGTCTGAAATCAAAGGTTTTGTTTCCTTTTCCGAAAACTCCAGAGGAATGATGTTTCGCTTTATTAAAACCAGTCCGAAAGCGATCATCTTTCTAATCCTTAACGTCTTGGCAAGTCCTTCCATGGTAATCAAATTGATTGAAACTTTCAATACACCATTCAAAACCATAAAAACTGATAAACTAATTTTGCCGGATGCCGAATTGCTTTCGATTGCAGTTCAACAGAATTGTAAATCATCTGGTTTAGGTAGTTTATTGGTTAAAGAACTTGAATCCTATCTTCAAGTAAAAAATATTTTTCAATACAAAGTAATTGCTGGCTATGAATTACAAGGGGCGAATCAATTTTACCTTAAGAATGGTTTTGAGATGGTTGCTCAAGTAAGAATTCATGGGAATGCGGTATCGAATGTATACACAAAGAAACTGCCTTGTAATTGATCTATGTATGTCTGAATTTAAAGAATTGATAACCATTGTCCGCACTGCCGTGAATGAACCTTTAGATTTCATTCCACTTCACGCTCCCCGTTTTACTGGCAACGAAAAGAAATACCTGGCCGAATGCATTGAGACCAATTTTGTTTCGAGTGTAGGTGAATTCGTGGGCAGGTTTGAGCAGATGTGTGCGGAATATACGGGAGCCAAATATGCCGTGGCGGCAATGAACGGAACGGCCGCACTACACATTGCCCTTCTATTGGCAGGGGTAAAAAGTGAGGATGAGGTGATCACCCAGGCACTTACCTTCATAGCAACGGCCAATGCCATCTCCTATACCGGTGCCAAACCCATCTTCCTGGATGTGGATAAGGAAACAATGGGACTTTCCCCTATCGCCGTGGAAAGCTGGTTGCAGGAAAATGTGGAGATGCGCGAAATCAATATACTGCCATCATCAGGCCACCTTCCCTTTAACAAGACCACAGGCAGGCGCATTGCTGCGTGTGTCCCGATGCATACCTTCGGTCACCCGGCGAAAATAACAGAACTGAAAAGAATCTGCGATCTTTTCAACATCCCACTGGTGGAAGATGCCGCCGAGAGTCTGGGAAGCACATACAGTGGAAAACAAACAGGCACTTTTGGCAAACTGGGCATACTCAGTTTCAATGGCAATAAAATAATAACGTCCGGCGGCGGTGGAATGATTCTGACAGATGACGAAGTGCTTGCCAAACAGGCCAAACACCTAACTACCCAGGCAAAGGTTTCGCATCCCTGGGAGTTTGTACACGACAGCATTGGTTACAACTACCGGCTAACCAACGTCAATGCAGCATTGGGTTGTGCCCAGATGGAAAATCTTGACTACTTCCTGCAACTAAAAAGAGAACTGGCTGAAAGATACAAGTCATTTTTCATTGATACAGAGTTCACCTTCTTCACCGAACCGGAAGACTGCAGGTCCAACTACTGGCTGAATGCCATCCTTACAAAAGATCGCCAGCAACGGGATGAATTACTGGAATTCACGAACAAAAATGGGGTGATGACAAGACCCGTATGGGAACTGATGAACAGGCTGCCGATGTTCTCTGATTGCCAAACGGATGGTCTGCAGAACTCGATCTGGCTCGCAGACAGGGTGGTAAACATACCAAGTAGTGCACCTGTCCCAGGATATGGCAAAAAAGCAGATTTGATGGAATACGAAGAGTAGTCGTTTTACAGACCAAATCATAAGAGCTCCATATCATTGCTCGACCAGACCATTGACCCTTTACCCATTCTGTTCCATGTCGAATATTTACAAGATGACTTTTCTGGTGTTTTCGATTCTTATTTCATTGGAAGGGGTTAACGGAAGCAATTCACGAATACATAGTAATACAGACCCTGTATTACCAGAAAAATCCGGTGAGAATGCAGAATCCAAGCCGGTTGAATTGGCAACGCTAGCAGATCTGCTGAAGTATGATGGCAAAGGTACTGCCTTGGTCAAGGAAAATCTGAAAGGTGGGCTCTTTCACTATTCTCTCAGCGGCTCTTCTGCACAGGTGGATTCCGGGATGGTATTTTTTTGGAAACAGGCAGAAAAGGTAACCAACGGAGGTTACTGGAGCAGGGAGATTCCTGCTTCTGGTAAGGTAAGTGTCTCCTTCTGGTGTAAAAACGATGGGATCAGCGATGAGACCTATGCACTACACAACGCAATGGCCTTTGCGGCAAAAACAGGAAAATCGCTTTTTTTTAACACCGGGAACTATCATGTGAGCGGAAACATTACAGATGTAAATTCCGTCAGATCTTCCAATCTTTCACTGGAATTCGGAGATCAGGTTAAAATTACGGTAACTGGAACTGGAAAATTTTCAGACCCTACAAACAGGATTTTGATCTTTTACGGAACAAGTAATATCCCGCACAGCTTTTCTATGACTGGCGGAAATGTAGAAATTGACGGAGGTAATTTCATTCAGTGTGCCATAAGTACGGGCCAGGCCATCAAACTAAACAAATCTTTGATCATAGATTGCAAGATGCTGAAAATAGTCAATTGCTTTTCAGGCCCAAAGGATTTGAAAGGCAGCAATGGCATGTATACTTATGGCAGCTATGAAAATATGATCATCCGGAATGTCACCATTGAAAACATAGACAGAGATCCTGCCGTTAACTCGCTGACATCGCAGGCCATGCTTATTGCTCACCAGAGTGGAAAGACTTTGATCGAAAACTGTGACATCGAGAACATAGGTAATCCTGCCTTAACCCAGGATTGTGATGCACTGGTGGTGAGGGGGGACAATACCGCTATCGGAGCGGTGGTCAGTGGAGATTTTACCATCACCAACTGTACTTTTAAAAACGCCAGAGGAAGACACGTCAAAGGCCAATCCTCCAATGTCAAGGTTTACAATTGCGACTTCTGGCAAACAAACATCAAATTTTTCTCGAGCGGTGCAAGCATTGATTTTCAGATTGGCAATGGTATCGCCATTGGTAACAGGTTTCATTATCCCTTGATACAGGGCACCTCTGCCTTCGAAGGTTCGGCCATTCCGATCCACTTTCAGAATAGGCAGACTGGAGGCAAAATGGTTTGCATCTGTATGGACAACATTGTTTATGCTCAATCTCCATTTTATTCCTTCCTCTCTTTTACCGCCAACGGAAATCCCAATGCCGGTAGTGCAGAATTGCAATGCGACCACAATCAAATCCTTCCCTGGGACGCAGCAGTGAAAAATATCCTAACCAGAAATCTGATTGAAATGAGAATTGACAACCTGGAAGCAATGCCCGACTCCTCTTTCTGGTCACTCCACATCCGGAACAACACTGTTTTGACCAACTCCCAATTGCTCTCCTACACCGGTTGCAGTGGAATTGATGTGAGCAAAAAACTGAAGTTTGAGATTACGGGCAACAAAAATGCGGCCAAAGGGAGTTACCTTTTCTCTTATATGTCTGGAAAGTTAATCACCTCCGTGAAGGAATACCTGATCAATAACAACAGTGGCTGGGGCAATAACTTTTCTCCAGGCTTTGTCGAGAATTCCGGGACCGGTAAATAAAATTCCCTCAACGTAAAATTTTTGATGGTCGATTCGGGTGCGGCGAATTCCGATTCGCCGTTTTTAAGAATACCTGTTAACCGGGTGATGCGATTCTAAAAAATTCTTAAGCATTTTTCATTATACATTTGTTACTGAGAACAATGTCAAATGGACATTTCTGACCGTATCAAGAACACATAAAAAGGATGAATACTAATTTTAATCTGGAAAAGTTTATTTCCACCTGTGTCACCGGGAGGGAAACAAGTTTACTGGCGGCTGATTTCCAAAAATACGACAATGAACTTCATGCGAGGATAGACGGGAGGTGTGTGTTGGTCATTGGTGGAGCAGGAACCATTGGCTCCTTTTTCATCAAGGCTATTTTAAAATACCCGGTAGCAAAGCTTGTTGTCGTCGATATCAATGAAAACGGTCTGACGGAACTCGTTCGTGATCTGAGAAGTTCTGGAGGGTACCATATCCCGGACGATTTCATTCCTTATCCTGTCAATTTTAATGATACTGTTTTTGAGAAATTATTTAAACATCATGGTCCCTTTCACATTGTTGCCAATTTCGCAGCACACAAACATGTACGAAGTGAAAAGGACATCTTCTCGGTTGAAGCGATGATTGAAAACAATGTTTTGCGTGCCCGAAAATTACTGGATTTGCTTTTGCAATCTCCTCCTGAACATTTCTTTTGTGTCTCCACAGATAAAGCCGCCAATCCGGTAAACATCATGGGAGCGAGCAAGAAATTGATGGAGGAGTTGATCATGGCCTATGCCGACAAGTTACCGATCAAGACGGCCCGCTTTGCCAACGTAGCTTTTTCGAACGGCAGCTTACCGCTCGGCTTTCTGGAAAGAATTGGCAAGAAACAACCCCTCTCTTGCCCCCTGGGCATACGCAGATTCTTCGTCTCCCCGCAAGAAGCAGGGGAATTATGCCTCTTCGCCAGCGTAATGGGTGAATCTGGCGACATCTTCTTTCCCAAACTGGAGGAAGAGCGGGACATGATTCCCTTCGATCAAATTGCATTAGCTCTTTTGAAAACGCTGGATCTAACACCCGACATTTGTTCCTCCGAAGCAGAAGCAATCACCAAAGCCGCCCTACTTCAGACCCACTCCCCCTGTCTTTCCGTCTCCCAGTCTGCCAGTCCTTCTTCGGTCTATCCCATCTATTTCTTCGGTTCTGACACATCCGGAGAAAAGAGTTTCGAAGAGTTCTATACGGAAACGGAACTTCTCGATAACGATTCCTTTATCAATCTGGGTGTGGTAAAGAACTCGAAGAAACGAACCATCCGTGAAATTGATGAGATTTTTACATCGTTGACTAATTTGTTTTCTTCCGGTAACGTATCCAAAGCAAATCTTGTGGATATTCTTAAAGCTTACCTCCCAAATTTTGAACACATAGAAACGGGTAAAGGACTTGACTCAAAAATGTAATAAAATCACTCATACCACTCCGTTCATATGTATCCGAATTTTATAAAACGACTGATAGATTTCATCTTGACAATCATCGCTATTGTAATACTCTCTCCATTGTTGGTCGCAGTCTGCACGATCTTACTGTTGACAGGTGAACATTACATTTTTTACAAACAAAAACGTGTTGGATACAAGAATACCCATTTCCAAATCTGGAAATTTGCCACGATGCTAAAGGCAAGCCCCAGTCTGGGAACCGGCAGCCTAACTGTTAAAAATGATCCAAGGGTATTCCCATTTGGTAAATTTCTCAGAAAAACAAAAATCAACGAACTGCCACAACTGATCAATTTGTTAGTCGGGAATATGGTAATTGTTGGTCCAAGGCCTCAGATGGAGGTGGATTTTTACAAATTTCCGGAAACAATTCAAAAAAACATCTACAATGTCAGGCCAGGTTTGAGCGGAATTGGATCCATCATCTTCAGCGATGAAGAGAATTGGATTTCCAATGCAGAAGGCGACAAACACGAATTCTATAGAATTCACATTGCTCCCTACAAAGGTGAATTGGAATTGTGGTACCAGAAACATCTCACTTTCTATACAGATGTTATGTTAATCTTTC
>CAINVV010000003.1 GCA_903854235.1 uncultured Bacteroidia bacterium
GATAAGATGGAGCGTGGGAGGGTATGAGGGTGCGAGCGTATGATGAAGTGAAATGCCATAAATAAAAAAATACCCCGATGAAAATCACCAGGGTATTTGTATAGGATCAATTCCTTTGACTATTGTTTCAGGGGTTCATTTTTCTTTTCTTCCGCAGGAGCAGCTGGAGGTGGAGTAACAGGCTCATCTTCCTTCATCGCTTTTTTGAACTCTTTCATCCCTTTACCCAGACCACCCATTAGTTCCGGAATCTTTTGGCCTCCGAATAAAAGTAGAAGTGCGGCGATAATTAGTACCACATGCGCACCACTTAACACACCCAATATAAATAAGTTCATAGCATCCTGTTTTTAGCGTTTGCCGGCAAATATAACAATAGTTTTAATCTCTTATTCGCTGATTACTTAAATAATTTTATGAGATCATTCCCGTTGGCATAGATCAAAAGAGAGAAAAGGAGCACCATTCCGGCTATCTGTGCGTATTCCAGAAACTTGTCGCTGGGTTTTCTTCCTGTGACGATTTCATAGAGCAGAAACAGTACGTGTCCTCCGTCGAGGGCAGGGATCGGGAGAATGTTCATCACTGCCAGAATGATGGAGAGGAAGGCAGTAAGATTCCAGAAAGATTCCCAGTCCCAGACACTTGGGAAGATGTTGCCAATGGCAATGAATCCTCCCAATGATTCATAAGCCTTTGTTTTGGGAGAGAAGAGCAGTTTGAATTGCTTGAGGTAATCTCCTACGGCCCTGTAGCCTTTCGAAATCCCGGCAGGAATCGATTCCAGGAAACTGTATTGCGTAGTCTTGTATTCAAAAACACCCTCCAGGTCATAGGCCCGCTGGAATCCCAGCAATCCCGCAGAGCTGACTTTTACTTTCCGCGTCGAGAGGACCCCTTTTCTCGCAAACTGAAGGTTGATCTCCTTGTCTTTGGAAAGGATTAGTTTATCTATGAATTCATCGTAAAACCTGAATTTTGTGCTGTCAACCGAGAGGATTTCGTCTCCTATCTCCAAACCGGCATCCCTTGCCCCTGACTGTTTGGCGAAGGCAGTAATCTTGCAGGAAAATGGAATTCGCAGGGAGATAATCTCCTTGTCTTTCAACAACCTTGGAATAAGGTCCTTGCTGATTTGAAGGGTAATTTTCTGAGAATCACGTTGTACTTCAATTGTCTGGGCACCGTCGAGAACGATGGTAGGTACAATCTTGGTAAAGCTTTCAACTGGCTTGCCATCCACCAGAAGAATTTTATCCCCATTACGAAGACCCATTTCCCGTCCCGTCTCCGAAACAACGATGCCGAATTTTGCATTCTGATTGGGAAGATATTGTTCTCCCCAGATGAACAGGATCATGGAATAGAGCGCGAGTGCCAGAATCAGGTTGAACAGCACCCCTCCAATCATGATTAAGAGACGCTGCCAGGTAGGCTTCGATCTGAATTCCCACGGTTCTGGAGGCAGTTTCATCTGCTCTTTGTCCATGGATTCGTCGATCATTCCCGAGATTTTTACATAGCCGCCCAAAGGAAGCCATCCCACACCGTATTCTGTTTCCCCCTTTTGAACCTTGAAGAGAGAGAACCAGGGATCAAAAAAGAGGTAGAATTTCTCCACCCGGCAATGAAAAAGCTTGGCGAACAGAAAATGTCCGAATTCGTGCAGAATTACAAGTATGGAAAGACTCAGAATAAGCTGAGCTGCCTTGATCAATATTACCATCTTCGCTGTATCAAATGTTTATTTGCTTCCTTTCAGGATAATTTCTTCCGCGTAAATGCAGGCCGTTTTATCGGATTCCATGTAATCATCCAATTCCGGATGGCTTACAAACGGGACCCGCTCCATCACCAGCTCGTTTATTTTGGCAATATCCGTAAAGGAGATTTTTTGGTTTAAAAATGCTTTGACTGTTATTTCGTTTGAGGCATTCAGCACGCAAGCGAGGTTACCGCCTTTGTAAAGTGCTTCATAAGATAGTGCAAGGTTACGAAAATTTTTCGTATCGGGAGTCGTAAATGTGAAAGTGGAGCATTCTGCAAAATTAAAGCGTGGCAGCGAATTTTTTATGCGAATAGGATATCCCAGAGCGAATTGTATGGGTATTCGCATATCCGGAAGACCCAGCTGGGCCTTGATGGAACCATCGCAAAACTGCACCATAGAGTGGATGATGCTCTGTTTGTGAACCACCACCTCGATCTGTTCGGGTTTCACGCCAAAGAGCCATTTGGCCTCGATCACTTCAAATCCCTTGTTCATCAGGGTTGCAGAGTCGATGGTGATCTTGGAGCCCATCTCCCAGTTGGGATGTTTCAAGGCCTCTTTTACGGTCACTTTGGCCAGCTCATCTGCTGATCTTCCGTGAAATGGTCCGCCGGAACAGGTCAGGATGATCTTCTCCACCGCCTCTTCCGTCTCCCCTACCAGGCACTGGAAAATTGCCGAGTGCTCGGAGTCGATTGGAAGAATTTCCACCCTGTTTTCGAGCGCGAGCCGGGTGATCAGGTCGCCGGCGACCACCAGGGTCTCCTTATTGGCCAAGGCAATCTGCTTCCCCGCTTTCACCGCACGCAAGGTGGGCAGCAAACCTGAAAAACCAACCATGGCAGTGACGACGGTATCAATCGAGCCCATCTCGACCACCTGGGCAATGGCATCGCATCCGGCATATACCTTAATTGGCAGTTGTTCCAATGCTTCCCGCACCTGCTCATATTTAGCTTCGTTGCTGATGATCACCACATTCGGCAAAAATTTGCGTGCCTGTTCGACCAGCAAATCC
>CAINVV010000004.1 GCA_903854235.1 uncultured Bacteroidia bacterium
GAATAATAGATGAAGCCATGCGACCCGAACCATAGGTTTGAGGGAGCAATGGAAATTAAAAAAAGCACCTGAGTGTAACGAAGGTGGTTTTCAACTCACAGATCGCCCCTCCTTGGGATCACTGAAGTTAATCCCCCATCAGATAAAAAACAGCTCTTTATTCTGTCGGTTTATATCCGGAACTTAAACTTTTCCTTTTTTTTCTCAAAACCCTTGTGTTTTTTAAAAATTTAGATACTTTTGCAACACTTTTGAAGGAAGCCAAATCCTTTAGCAAACAACAAAAGTCATCGGGGTGTAGCGCAGTCCGGTAGCGCACCTGGTTTGGGACCAGGGGGTCCCAGGTTCGAATCCTGGTACCCCGACTGACAAGGAGAGCAGAAATAAATTTTTGCTCTCCTTTTTTTTGTTAAAAATTTTCTGTAGCGCATCCCGATGAAATCGGGAGGTCCCAGGGTACATTGTTATCAGCCAGTCAATAAAAAAGGGTGTCTCTTAACTTAGAGCGCCCTCTTCCGTTGCATAGTATTTTTTCTGTTATCCCAATGCGAAATTGAAATGATGACTCAGAGGCTATCGACTCCCTGAAATTCATCTCAAAAATCCTCCACCCGCACTTTCCACAAATCAAAAGTTACCGAATACTGTTTTTGGTCGGGGGCGCCGGCGGCAAGTCCGAGATCTACCGCCTTCTCCAGACCTGGAATATCATTCGTTTGGCGTTTGATGATCCACCTCTTCCCATCAAGGCTGATATAGCCCGTAAAGCGGTCTCCGTGACGTTCCAGCCTTATCCAAATTGGCGTAGGTGAATTCTCCGGCAGGTTCTCGCTGGCAGCCTTGTGCATGCAGCCGTTCCCGAATTCATCGTATTCGATGCCTGCACGACCGGGTGTACTGAACATCAGCACGGATCCCTTGCTGCCCCTGTCAACATCGAAACTCTTGCTGATTTCGTTTCGGACAAACAGTCCGGAACGGTACCATTCACTCGTCCGGTTTCCAAAAGAGGCGATTCTCGCTGTTGCCACGAAATCACCTTGAAGTTGTTTGAGATAAACGGTTGCATAGGCATCTTCTGCGTGGTAAAAATCCCAACCGCTGGCTTTGACCGAATAACTGTTCTTTTGCTGGTCGAAGATCACCTCTGCGGGTTTGGCCTTCGGCGAAACATAGGTATACAACTTTTGTTTTTGCAGGTTAAGTTCTTTGCATTTGAGCACCTTCAGCGTTAACTCATCACTGTTCTCAATTCTGACTGCGTGATTTCCACGAACTGGCGCAACTTCAAAACCAATTACCCTGGATTCATTTGCCTTTAGGGTCACCAACTGACTGCTCGTCTCTATTCCATCCAGGAAGAGCCGAACTTTCGTTTTAACTTGAATGGGTTGAAGATTAACCGCCAGGGCACTGATGGCAAGACTATCCCCTTCAAGAATTCGCTCCTCCGCGAGGATTAGGTTATTAAACAACAGGGATTGCCTTTCACCCGATACTTCAAAAGAAAGAGGTTTACAGTCGCCCACAGTGAGTTCCTGCCTGCCCGGATCGCTGAGCCTAAATTCGAATTCAA
>CAINVV010000005.1 GCA_903854235.1 uncultured Bacteroidia bacterium
AATGGAGTTCCCTGATCATCACGATTTCAACGAGAAAGACCTGTTGCAGATAAAAGAAAAATTTAAGAACCTTCCGACCAAGCGAAAAATAATTGTCACCACCGAAAAAGATGCAAAACGCTTACAGAATGCAGAAGCTGAAGCAATTTTAAATCAAAATCCTTGATTATACTTCTGTTTAGTATCATAGTATGCTTTCTTCCAGTGTATTCCAGGTAGGAAGAAAATTCCCAAACTCCAGGATGTTGGACCATTCCAGCCCTGACTGGATTCATCAGGATGTAGTTGAAACAGATGTTTGCATAACTGACTTCCGGATTTTCAAGGATGACTTCCTTGATGCTTCCTGAGTTGTACCAGGCGGTGTTGATCGTGGTAGGCTCTGTCAGGCAGACGGCCTTGGTCTCTTCCCTGAATAGGCTTCCTGATCTGATCGTCTCTTTATTTATTGCCCTGGTGTAGGATCTAAGCATGATCGCAATGGAATCGTTAAGCGATTGAGCCTTGCCATTCCGTCTGGAAATTTTCGTGGTATGTACGTAAATCATGAGATGAAAATGATTGGGCATTAGACACCATGCGACAAGGTCACCATAGGGCAGAATGTATTTTTGAATTTTTTGTAGAAAGTACAGGTAATTATTTCTGGTGAAGAAAATTTTTTGACGATTGTTCCCCTGGTTGAAAATGTGGTAAAGATGGTCTGTCTGAAAAAACATAAATGAGAAGTTTTAAAGTTGAGCATCGCAGCACACCACAAGTTAATGGATTTTGATGAAAAAAACGAATACCTCACCGGGTGACTCTGAGTCACCCGGTGAGGTATTCGGCCCGGTGAGGTATTCGGGATGCTGAAAAAAAGCTGACAGATAAGGTTCTGTCAGCTTTAGGTGATTCAATTTTAGTTTTAAATCTCCAATAAAATAGTTTCTATTTTTTCCAGAGATTTTCCATCGCTTCCAGTGTCTTCCCTTTGGTCTCAGGAACCATTTTCCAGACAAAGACAAAGGAGAGCAAACTCATCGCTCCATAAAAGCAATAGGTCACTCCTCCGCTGAACTCCATCATGGCGGGATAGGTAGATGAGATGAAATAATTGGCTGCCCACTGGGATGCTACTGCTATGGCAATGGCGCGTCCCCTGATCTTATTTGGGAAAATCTCGGAGATCAGCACCCAGCAGATGGGTCCCCACGACATCATGAACGAGGCAGTATAGATGATAATGAAGACAAGTGTACTTATCCCGATCACCTTCAAAAAGGCAAGGGCGCCAATGGCAAACATGCCCACCGCCATGCCAATTGATCCGATCATCAGCAACGGTTTCCGACCGTATTTGTCTACTGTGGCAATGGCCAGAACCGTAAATATCACGTTGACGAGTCCCATCACAACTGTTTGAAGCATGGAGGCATCCTTTGCCGCTCCCATACTTTCAAAGATACGCGGTGCATAGTACAAGGCCACATTGATTCCGACAAATTGCTGGAAAACAGAGAGCAATATGCCAATCACAATCACCACTTTCCCATAGGCAAAGAGTTTTTCGGAGGAAGCTTCCACGGAAATTTTTATCTCTTTCAGAATCTTTTTCGCCTTCTCTGTTCCGTTGATCTTGGTCAGAATGGAAAGCGCCTCTTCATCGTTATTGTGCAACGCAAGATACCTGGGTGTCTCGGGTACAAAAAAGAGAAGCAACGCGAAAATACCTGAAGGGATGGCTGCTGAAGTAAACATCCAGCGCCAGCCCGTCGTGTTGATCCATTCCATCGTCTGACCATGGGCGATGCCGTAGTTGACAAAATAAACCACCAGCATGCCGAAGATAATGGCAAATTGGTTGAAGGATACCAGTCTTCCCCTGATTTCTGCAGGTGCGATTTCTCCAATATACATCGGGCATACGGCAGAGGCAATACCTACCCCAATACCTCCAACGATTCGGTAAAAATTGAACATCAAGAGCAATCCCATTGTTGGTACACCCTTGGTAAAGAAGAACGTTTCTGGCCATCCGGCGCCAAGTGCTGAGACCAGGAACAGAAGGGCTGACAACAAGAGGGAATTTTTTCTTCCCAGCTTCGAGGCTGCCAGTCCTGACAGAGTCCCTCCGATAATACACCCGATCAGTGCGCTGGAAATGGTGGCACCATGTGCCAGCGATCCCAGACCCAAACCGTTGATCAGATAGAGCTGAATCGATTTCTCCGCACCAGATATGACTGCTGTGTCGTAACCGAACAACAGTCCGCCCAGCGTGGCCACCATAGTAATGCCAACCACATAAAACGAATTGTGCTGCTTCATATATTAAATGTAACAGTTGATCAGTTGCTCCAGCATCTCTTGTTTACCACTGATCTGTTTTGGTTCGCCGACCTCTTTGGCAACCTTGTAAAGATCGGTCAGATTTAATTTCCCTGCTTCATATTCCGCACCTTTTCCTGCATCGTAGGAGGCATAGCGGTTGGCTTTCAGTTTCAGATAATCGGAGTCCTTCAGTAATTTGTCGGCAATCACCAGCGAACGGGCAAAAACGTCCATACCACCGATGTGCGCCAGGAAGATATCCTCCATATCGGTTGAATTGCGCCTGGTCTTTGCATCGAAGTTAATGCCTCCGGTGGTGAATCCGCCCGCCTGGATAATTTCGACCATTGCCTCTGTTATTTCATAGATGTTGGTTGGGAATTCGTCTGTATCCCATCCATTCTGGTAGTCTCCCTTGTTGGCATCGATGGAGCCGAACATGCCATTATCGCGTGCGGTGCGCAATTCGTGTGCAAAAGTGTGACCTGCCAGCGTGGCGTGGTTGACTTCAATATTCAATTTGAAATCGTTTTCAAGACCGTGAGACTTCAGGAAGCCGATAACCGTCTGGGTATCGAAATCATACTGGTGTTTCATGGGTTCCATCGGTTTTGGCTCAATCAGGAAGGTGCCCTTGAATCCAAGTTTGCGGGCGTGGTCACGGGCGGTAGCCAGGAATTTGCCCATGTGTTCGAGTTCTCGTTTGGTATCCGTGTTATGAAGGCTCATATACCCTTCGCGTCCTCCCCAGAAGACATAGTTGGTGCCTCCGAGGGCAATGGTGGCCTCTATGGCATTCTTCACCTGAACGGCTGCATTGGCCAGGACATTGAAATCTGGATTGGTGGCAGCTCCGTTCATGTAACGGGGGTTTGAAAATACGTTGGCAGTACCCCAAAGAAGCTTGGCTCCTGTAGCATTCTGACGCTCCTTTGCAAAGTCGATCATGTCGGCCAATCGTTTTTCAATTTCAAAGACCGTGCCGTCACCCACCACATCCGTATCGTGGAAGCAATAGAAAGGGGCTCCAACTTTGCTGATGAATTCGAAAGCTGCATCCATGCGTTCCTTGGCGGCGGTCATCTTGTCCGATGCACCGACCCAGGGGAAAATCTGTGTTCCGGGACCAAACGGATCCCCACCATCCCCGCAGAAAGTATGCCAGTAGGCAACTGCAAAGCGGAGGTACTCTTTCATCGTTTTTCCCAATACGATCGCATTGGCATCGTAATATTTGAAAGCCATTGGATTTTTGGATTGTGGCCCTTCGAACTTGATCTCCCCAATTCCTGGGAAATACTCTTTGTTTCCTTTAAAAACTGTCATGATGATAAAATTTTAAAATTGATAGAAAAATTATTTATTTAACTGTAAATGTTTCATTTAAAAACGTTGCGGAACCCAGCTCGATGCTGCGCTGACCGGGAGAAGCTCCACCTATGGTTAGGAGAATATCTCCTTTCCCAATCTGACTCTTTCCTGTTTCATCCACTGAACTCATCAATTCTGGAGTGATCAGAAAGCTGATCTCCTGACTGGCTCCCGGCTCCAGAGATACTTTTTTGATACCTTTCAGCGATTGGATGGGTACGCGAAAGTTGGCATTCAAGTCCTTGATGTAAAGTTGCGCGACCTCTTCACCTGAAATCTTGCCCGTGTTGGTGATTTTAAAACTGGCTGTCACCGATTCTCCTTTCTTAATTTTGGTGGCAGACAATTTCAAGTCACTGTAACTGAATTTGGTGTAGGAGAGGCCGAAACCAAAAGGGAAAAGAGGTTCCTTCTCCATGTAGCGGTAGGTTCTGCCTACCATGCTGTAATTTTCAAATGCAGGAAGATCGTTGATCGACTTTGGAAAGGTGATAGGCAATCTTCCACTTGGATTGGCATCCCCAAAAAGGACATCGGCGACCGCCCTACCTCCCTGCTCTCCAGGGTACCAGACGAAAAGAATGGCGTCGGCCAGCCCTTCTATTTCCGGACTGGTAATGGCACTTCCTCCGGTCAGTACCACTACAATTTTCTTGTTCCCCGCTGCTTGCCTGAGTTTGCGGAGGTAATTCAGCTGACTTTCGGGTAATCGGGTATCCAGCCTGTCGCCCTTGTCGGGGGAGGCAATGGCTTCCCCTTCTTCTCCTTCATTCATGGGAGAAACACCCAGGACTGCGATGGTCACATCTGCATCTGCTGCCATTCCCGTTGACCAATCCATCGGATTCAAGTTGTTTCGGTCGGGAAGTATTCCGTATCGGTATCCAATTTTGGAGCCATCGGCGATTTTGCCTGCGATGCCTTCCAGAATGGTGCTCATATCATCGGAGATGCCGTAATAATTGCCTATCAGGACATCTATATTGCCTGCCATGGGGCCGGTAACAAAAACGGATGGACAGTTTTTGGCGATTGGCAAGGCACCATTGTTTTTAAGTAAGACCACAGATTTCTGTGCCACCTTGCGTGCCAGCTGCTTATGGGCTTCACTGTGAATCACTTCAGATCCGATAGTATTGTAAGGATTGGGTCCTTCCGGATCGAACATTCCGAGTTTGAATCTGGTTTTAAGAAGTCCATGCAAAACCTTGTTTACCTCATTTTCCGTGATCAATCCCTGTTTGACGGCCGATGGAATGGCTTTGTAAGTATCTCCGCAGTTCAGATTTACCTGGTTCTGAATGGCCAGTGCAACGGTTTGTTCGGCAGAAGCCGTGAAATGGTGGTCCCCGTTTATATTGGCAAGTGCTCCGCAGTCGGATACCACGTGGCCGGTAAATCCCCAGTCGTTGCGAAGTATCCTGGTAAGAAGGCGGTTGCTGCCACAGCAGGGTTCATCGTCTGTGCGGTTGTAGGCACACATCACAGATTCAACGTGCGCATCCACGAGTGCCTTGAAGGCTGGTAGATAGGTTTCGTACAAATCTTTATCTGAAACTACGGCATTGAATTCATGACGCAAACCTTCCGGTCCGGAATGGACGGCATAATGTTTGGCACAGGCTGAGGTTTTCAGGTATTTGGGGTTGTCGCCCTGCATTCCCTTGACGAAGGCAGTGCCGATGGTTCCCGTCAGGAAAGGGTCTTCTCCATAGGTTTCGTGCCCGCGACCCCAGCGGGGATCCCGAAAAATGTTGACGTTCGGAGACCAAAAGGTTAATCCCTGACAAATGGTGTGAAATCCTCTTTTGACGGCTGCGTTGTACATCGCCCGACCTTCATCCGAAATGGCGGAGGAGACTTCAAAGATCAGTTCTGAATCAAAAGTGGCGGCCATTCCGATCGCTTGTGGGAAAATAGTTGCTTTCCCCGCTCTGGCGACTCCATGGAGCGCCTCGCTCCACCAGCCATACTTTGGTACGTTCAACTGAGGCAAGTCAGAGGCTGCGTCCACCATCTGGCTGGCTTTTTCCTCCAGGGTCATCCTTCCGATCAGGTCATCTACCCGCTGGTCCATGGGCAGATCTGGATTCAGATAGGGGAGAACCGGTTTTTGTGCAAATGCGGTATTGCCGATGAGCAAAATCAGGCACATTATCAAAGATGAGATCTTTTGCTTGATCATTGTATTTGTTTGTTTAGTTGTACTTTCCAGTTTTGGTAGGCTTCCGTGTATTCATTTTTTTTGGCATTGTCTGGGGTTACAGTTTCCAGTTTCTGAAGCGTTGCAAAGGCCTCTTTGGCTGATTGGTAATAGCCCGAACCAATCCCTGCCCCACGCGCAGCGCCAACCGATCCATCGGTGTCGTACAATTCAATGCTGGCACCAGAGATGCCGGCCAGCGTCTCCCTGAAAACAGGACTAAGGAACATGTTTGCTTTTCCGGCACGGATCACAGTTGCCTTGATACCAATTTCCTCCATGATTTCCATGCCGTATTTAAAAGAAAAGACGATTCCCTCCTGTGCAGCGCGGAAAAGATGTGCATCGGTATGGGTGTTGAATCCCAAACCAGAAATCTGTGACCCGATATTTTTGTTTTGCAGTACACGCTCCGATCCGTTTCCAAAAGGAAGAATGGTTAAACCCTCCGAACCGATGGCGATGGAAGCTGCCTTGCGGTTCATCTCTTCATACGAAAATTGCTTGTTCCCAACATTCTTGTTCAGCCAGGAGTTGAGGATGCCAGTCCCATTGATGCAAAGGAGGACTCCAAGCCGGGGGGCATTTTTCGCGTGGTTGACATGGGCAAATGTGTTTACCCTTGACAATGGATCATATTTAACCTTGGCACTGACACCGTACACCACCCCTGAAGTTCCTGCGGTCGTGGCAATTTCGCCGGGATTCAAAACATTAAGCGAGAGGGCATTGTTTGGCTGATCACCGGCACGATAGCTTATCTTTGTGCCTGCGGCCAGGCCCAGCTCTGCCGCAGCTGCTTCATTGACAAGGGATTGTACCGAGAAGGTAGGAACAATTTCCGGAAGAAAGGAGGGATCAAATCCATAATAGTTCAGCAGGGATGTAGCTACTGCATCTTCCCTGAAATTCCAGAGAATTCCTTCCGACAAGCCACTGGCTGTGGTTTTTATTTCCCCCGAGAGTTTCATCGCAATGTAATCGCCCGGCAACATGATCTTGTCGATGCGGCCATACAATTCAGGCTCGTTTTCTTTCACCCATTTTAATTTGGATGCGGTGAAATTACCGGGTGAGTTCAGCAAACTTGCCAGACACTCTTGTTCTCCAAGATCAGTAAATGCCTTGTTGCCATAAACGGCGGCTCGGGAATCGCACCAGATGATGGATGGACGCAAAACCTTTTGAGACTTGTCTACTGCCACCAAACCGTGCATCTGGTAGGAGATGCCAATGGAATCAATGGTTTTGGGCTCGATTCCGGTCACTTTCATGACCTCATGAATGGCCAGTTTCAGGTTTTCCCACCACAATTCGGGTGCCTGCTCTGCCCAACCTGGCTGTAAAGCAGTAATTTTCATCTCCTGTTTCGGATAAAAGGCTGAAGCCACACATTTTCCGGAAGCTCCATCCACAATCGAAGCTTTTACCGATGAGCTTCCAATATCAATTCCCAGTAGATACATAAGGGTCTGTTGTTAAATATATAGTTTGGACTGTTCTGTTACAGTATGCTTAATCATAAAGATTCACGGATTATGAGTTCTGTCGGAACCATAAAATCTATCTTCTCGTTGGCAATGGCAAATTCGGCCGCTTTCTTTCCCATCAACTTGAAATCCGTCGATAGAACCGTGATGCCGTCTGAAACGAATTGCTTCATGGGAGTGTCGTTGTAGGAAAGAATTCCAAAATCCTCCCGCAGTTTGAATTTTTTCCTGTTGGCTTGCTCCAGAACGGCGGCCAGGTCTATATCTTCAAAGACAAAATAAACTTTGCCGACTTTGATGTCCAACTCTTCGATATTGTAAAGAATGCTGAAATCGAGGTGGTTGTCGTTACAAAACCGGTTCACGGATTCAACCGATTCAAACGGATGAAAAGTGTATTCCGGATAGACACACACCACCTCCATGTACTTTCTTAGTAAATGCCATCCGGATGCCAGACATCGGTACACGGATTCGCCAAAATCCTGATAAACCCTGGCCAGCCCAGGCTGAGAGTGAATGGACCAGTCAATCAGCAACAACTTGTCCGGGTCAATTTCTCCAATGATTTCAGGTATTTCCGGATGATTGAAATTCATGATGATGTAGGAACTGAACTTGCCGTTGCTACTATGAAGGATGGATTTGAACAAATCAAAATTGTAATGATGAAAGTTGATGTCCACCATGGTGTTTTTTGGCAAATGCTGTTTAAATGAATTGTAAAGCACCTCCTTGTAGGCCTTGAAAGTGTCGAGGAATAAAAAAACCTGCTTTTGCGACCTGGTCACGAAATAACCCTTGTTGGGAATGGCTTCGACGATTCCCCTCCTTTTTAGCTCACCATAACTCTTAAAGACGGTATCCCTCGACAAACCAGATTCTTTCATCAGATCATTTACCGATGGAAGGGGATCTCCTTCCCTTAGCATTTTGAAATTGATGGAACGTATTAAGGCATCCACCAATTGCTGAACTTTTGAAATTCCCGAATTTAAATTGGGTTTGAAACTGAATTTCTGCATGGGACAAGGAGGTTCATCTGTTCTGATCCGTTCTGCAAATATAGGAGGTTAATGTTGTTGGAAGATCAAAAAAATCATGTTGTACAGCATTTATTCGGAGGCTTTTTTCAGGTTTGAATCAATCTTGTGGAAATATTTGGCTTGCTGGCACGGTCCATTTTGGGATTTTGGATATTTTTACCTTGGAGGAGAATTGGACCTCGTCAGGGAGCATCTGGTTCCGTATGAGGATGTGTCCAGAGGAATAAAGCATTTATCATCAGGTGCTTCACGGAAATATGTTCTAAAACACATTTATAAGAGTATGAATTACTATTAATTTATAATTTTTACTGCTAATTTTACTTTGTTGATTTAAAAACACCTCCTATGAAAAAAAATTGTCTTGTCCGATCTTTGTTTCTCCTTTTATTGCTGGGATCCTCTCTTTTTGGGATGGCTCAGTCAGCCATTGTCATTCATGCAGACCAGCCCGGAGCTAAAATTGACAAGGCGATATACGGTCATTTTGCAGAACACCTGGGGCATTGCATCTATGGGGGAATTTACGTTGGTGAAAATTCTGACATCCCCAATATCAAAGGATTCCGTTCTGATGTGGTTGGTGCCTTGAAAGATTTGAGTGTTCCCTTGATTCGTTGGCCCGGAGGATGTTTTGCAGATACCTATCACTGGAAAGACGGAATTGGCCCAAAATCGGAACGCCCCTCCATCATCAATGTCCATTGGGGTGGTGTCACCGAAAACAACAGTTTCGGAACCCACGAATTCCTCGATTTTTGTGAATTGATAGGTGCGGATGCTTATGTCAATCTGAACGTGGGAAGCGGAACCGTGCGCGAGGCAGCCGAATGGGTCGAATATGTTACCTCTTCCAACGAAAGCCCGATGACTGCCCTTCGTAAAAAAAATGGCCGTGAAAAACCGTGGAACGTGAAATACTGGGCTGTAGGGAACGAGACTTGGGGTTGTGGGGGCAATATGCGTCCGGAATACTATGCCGACATCTTCCGTCAATATTCCACTTTCTTGCGTGCCCCCGGAATGTATAAGATAGCCAGCGGTGCGAATACGGAAGATTACAAATGGACAGAGGTGATGATGCGGGAAGCCGCCTGGATGATGAATGGAATTTCCATCCATTACTATACGGTTCCCTTCTCGTGGCAAAAAAAGGGATCCGCCACCGATTTTGATGAAGCGGTATGGTTCAATACCATGCAGAAAACACTCAAGATGGATACGCTGGTCACCAAACATTCGGCGATCATGGATCAATACGATCCAAAGAAGAAAGTAGGATTGCTGGTCGACGAATGGGGATGCTGGTACGATGTAGAACCTGGTACAAACCCCGGTTTCCTTTATCAGCAAAGCACCATGCGCGATGCGCTGGTGGCAGGGATCAATCTGAACATTTTCAACAATCATGCCGATAGAGTCAGAATGAGCAACATTGCCCAAATGATCAATGTGCTTCAGTCCGTCATCCTGACCAAAGATAAGGAGATGGTGCTGACACCCACTTATTATGTTTTTAAACTGTACAAGGTGCATCAGGATGCCACACTGTTACCGCTAGAAATCAAGTGTCGTCAATATACCCTGGGTTCCCAGGCACTAGATGCCGTAAGTGGTTCAGCTTCCATCAAGGATGGCGTGGTCAGCATAACACTTTGCAACCTGGACCCCAATAAGTCTCAGCAAATTTCTTTTGACCTGAGGGGATTCAAGCTATCCAAAGTTTCCGGCAAAGTGGTTACCTCCGAGAAAATCAATTCTTACAATGATTTTGGAAAGAAAGAGATGGTAACTTTATCGGAGTTGAAAAATGTGAAGATATCCAATGGTCAGGTTGAGGCACAATTGCCTTCAAAATCGGTGGTCCTAATACAGTTGCAGTAAACTAATTTCCATCCTCACCGGGTGACTCTGAGTCACCCGGTGAGGATGTTGGGTTTTTACCATCCAGAATCCGGTCTCCGGTTATCTTTAGGCATATACTCTTAGGGAGCTGCCTATAAGCTGAACATTGTATTTTTTTAGGGAGGTTTGTGCAGGGCCATTCAAAACTGAACCATCGGTTGCAAAGTTGGCTCCGTGATTTGGGCAGTGAAACCTGTTGTTACCTGCGTCATAGCTTAAACTTCCACCCTGGTGGGTGCAAATCGCTGATAAGGCTACAAAAGACCCCGAAACTGTTTTGGCAACGATGATGCTGTTCACAACCAGCGAACCACCATTGTTGTTTAGGGAGGAGTAAGTCGTCTGGGATAGGTCCAGCGTAAAATCTACCGCTGAACCACCTCCGGTATTGGGGACAATTATTCCGGAAGTGTCTAGTGCTCCCTTACCACAGGAGGCGAGCATCGGAACTATAAACAGCATTCCGGCAGATATTCCAAACGCAGAAAAAAACTCGTTTCTTTTCATAAAGTGATCTTTAAGTAAAACTTTTTTGTCCAACAATTCCTATTGGTAAGTCAAACGGGGGCAAACTTAAAGTGTTACTTAAAAAAGAAATCATAAAGTTAAAAAACAATAAACGAGGGTAAATTTTCCTCACCGGGTGACTCTGAGTCACCCGGTGAGGAAATGACGACGCTTAAAAATCAGGCATAAACCCGGAGGGAGGTTCCTGTTAGTTGCAGGTTGTATTTTTTAAGTGGTGCTGCTGCAGGACCATTGATCACAGATCCATCCAGTCCAAAATTGGAGCCGTGGTTCGGACAGTGAAACTGACCAGCAGAACTTTCAAAACCTATTGGTCCTCCCTGGTGGGTGCAAATGGCTGATAAAGCTACCAGGGTTCCTGCCGATGTACGTGCAACAATGATGCTGTTCACCACCACCGACCCACCCTTGTTGTTGAGTCCCGAGTAGGCTGGAGTTGAAAGATCCAGCGTGAAATCCACGGGACCGTTGGTATTTCCTCCCGTACCGTTACTGTTGGAAGAATCAGTCATGCTCTTGCTGCAGGAAGATAACACAGGAGCCATAAACAACATTCCGGCAGTGATACCAAATGCTGAAAAAAATTCGGTTCTTTTCATTGTACTTATTTGTTGGTAAATGGAAGTTTTTGGTAAAAATTAATACTATTTAGAGCGATTATAAATAAAAATAGTTTCACTATTTGAGCTATTTATTTAATGGTTCTCCTGTTTAAAAGCTTCTTTGTGTCAAGGTGTGCGTGAATTGGGAACATATGACCTTCCGGGTTTGAAAGAGCATTTTTAATTATCTTTGGTACCAAGCTGACATTTGCGACTTGTTTTAATAAATCAACTGGTAATTTGCCAGGCCTCTGTTATCGGTGTTCCAGAGGTTTGTCAGTGGAGTCAGCTTCTGGCAGTTTGACCAGTTTTGTATTTAAAAGCAAAGATGAAAGTGAAAAAAATCATTTCTGAATTGAAAAATGGAAAAGTTCTGGTATCGGATGGTGCCTGGGGAACTTTTCTGCAGCAAAAAGGATTGAAACCAGGTGAGTGCCCGGAAGAATGGAATATCACCCGACCGGTCGATGTTATGGCAATCGCTTTAAGTTACCTGGAGGCAGGAGCAGACATGGTTGAAACCAACAGTTTTGGCGGAAGCCGCTTCAAGTTGGCCAACTATGGCTTTGAGGACCGGGTGTTTGAGTTCAACAAGGCAGCGGCCGAAATCAGCCGCAAGGCTGCCGGTACCGATCGTTTTGTTCTTGGATCCGTCGGCCCTACCGGGAAACTGCTAATCATGGAAGAGGTGACAGAAGAGGAACTATACGAAGCCTTCAAGGAGCAAGCCATGGCGCTCGAAGCGGGTGGTGTCAATGCCATCATGGTCGAAACGATGACAGACCTCGACGAAGCACGCATTGCCGTAAGAGCCGCCAAAGAGAATACTGCCTGCGAAGTCTTTTGTACGATGACTTTTCAGAAAATTATCGGGGGCGAATACAGAACAATGATGGGAATATCTCCTTCCGAAATGGCACAGACCCTGGTGGAAGAAGGTGCCGACCTGATCGGTACCAACTGTGGGATTGGAATGGAAGATATGATCGGAATGGTAAAGGAGATCAGATCCGTTCATGCAACGATTCCGGTTTTGGTCCACGCCAATGCAGGGATGCCCCGTTTTCAGGATGGCGTGACTTCCTTCCCCGAATCCCCCTATGATATGGCCTCCCGGGTAGCAGAGGTTGTTGCTGCGGGAGCCAACATTGTGGGTGGTTGCTGTGGCACCACTCCTGACCACATTCGCAAAATCAGGGAGGCCATCAAAACCAAATAGAATGTCAATTACGGAGTATCATTTCCGATACAAGGATTTATTACTTGACCTGCAAAGCCTTAAGGCAGTGTTGGGCTATCCCGGTCAGCCACTGCCTGCCCCTTTCGACTATTACCTGGAGGAGGCATTGGATTTTGCATCCGGACTGGAGGATATCAAAGCAGTGACAAGATGGGTCGAATCCATCGAAATAGAACCCTCAATAGGAATCATCCTGGCTGCAGGGCAGACCTTTGAACTGGGAAAGACCTTGTGCAAGGAGCTGCGAAATTCGGAGCAATTACTTTTTTTTGTCTGTACGGCAGGTAAGACCATCAGCGACAGGTCAAAAGAACTACTAGCAGGGGAAGATCCTGCAAAGGGTTACATCCTGGATCAGGTGGGAATTTTCCTGACAGAAGCGGTAGGTAACCGGATGCAACAATTTATCAAGGAAGCACTGACTGATGGTCGAAAGCTAACTAACCGCTACAGTCCCGGCTATTGCCATTGGGATGTGGCAGATCAGCGAAAATTATTTTCCCTTTTTCCTTCTGCTCCTTGCGGTGTGACGCTTACTTCTTCACTCCTGATGAATCCTGTAAAGTCGATCAGCGGGGTCATTGGCATTGGGAAATCGGTCGGCTACCGTGATTATCCCTGTGCATTGTGTCTCAGTAATCATTGCATTTACAGGAAAACTACCTCTTGAACGATTCCCAACTCCTATTGCCTCATTCAGGAGCATCGTTTTGGAAGGGGCACTACACAGTATAAATGGGCAATTAATTTACTTAATGTTAATATTCAGGGTGTTCAAATATCGATTTGAATGAATAACTTTGTGTCCGTCAAATTAAATCATATCATTATGAATAGAATAGCTGAGGTTGTAAAGCCGGGCGTGGTTTCAGGAACCGACTTGCAATACATCTTTAAAGTAGCCAAAGCAAATAAATTTGCTATTCCGGCTGTCAATGTTGTAGGTTCATCCTCCGTGAATGCCATCATGGAAGCTGCGGTAATCGCCAACGCTCCTGTTATGATTCAGTTCTCCAATGGCGGTGCAATTTTCAACGCCGGTAAAGGATTGAAACTGGAAGGTCACAAGGCTGGTATCCTGGGCGCTGTTGCCGGTGCCAAACACATCCATACTCTGGCGGAAGCCTATGGTGTTCGTGTGGTACTACACACAGACCATGCCGCAAAAAAATTACTTCCCTGGATCGATGGATTGCTTGACGAAAGTGAAAAACATTTCGCCCAGACAGGCAAACCACTTTTCAGTTCACACATGCTGGATCTTTCAGAAGAACCATTGGAAGAAAATATTGCCATTTGCAAACGATATCTCGAGCGTATGAGCAAATTAGGCATGACCCTCGAAATTGAGCTTGGAATTACAGGTGGGGAAGAAGATGGCGTTGACAACAGCGGTGTCGACAACAGCCTGTTGTATACACAACCTGCTGATGTTTGCTATGCCTACGAAGAGTTAAGCAAAATCTCCTCCAACTTTACGATAGCTGCCTCTTTTGGAAATGTTCATGGAGTATACAAACCGGGTAACGTCAAACTGATGCCTGTCATTCTGAAGAATTCACAGGAGTACATCAAAGCCAAATTGGGATTGTCAGACGAACATCCTGTCAATTTCGTCTTCCACGGTGGTTCTGGTTCTTCGCACGAAGAGATCCGCGAAGCCATTGGATATGGTGTCATCAAAATGAACATCGACACCGATACACAATGGGCTTACTGGGATGGTATCCGCCAATTTGAGGCCAAGAACCACGACTACCTGCAAAGTCAGATCGGCAATCCGGAAGGCGCCGACAAACCCAACAAGAAATATTATGATCCACGCGTTTGGATCAGAAAAGGTGAAGAGACTTTGATTGCCCGTCTTCAGGTGGCTTTTGATGACCTCAATGCCTTGAACAGCTTGTAAAATCCTTATCTCCATAAAATGAACCGTCCGGACAACCGCGACGGTTTTTTTATTGGGTTTTGTTGACAATTAAATCGCAGGCAAGGTTCTGTGCGTACTTTTTATTTTCTTTGCAGGATGCCTGATGTTCCTGAGGGTCGAATCCTGAATTTTGACCAATAGAGGTATTATTTTATTGAACTGATTGTTACAGGTAAATTTTCTCCATTGCCATGAAGCTGTTTGCTGCATTTGTACTTTTCTTCTTCCTCTTCATGGAATCCTATGCTCAAAAAGCGAAAGACCTTCACGTTAAAATAGCAGCACTTTACCAGGAAGCACTTACCTGCTCCCAGCAGGGAAATTCATTGAAATCAGCACAATTGCTGAATGAGATTCTGAAAATCGATTCAACATTTTACCTGGCCCGTTTTGCATTGGCAGATCTGTGTCACGAAGCCGGAAAAACCGACGAGGAGTTGGTTCACCTGGCAAAAGGTCTTACATTTTCGGGTGATGCCTATCCAGCCGGATTCAAATTTTTGGCAGAAGGATGTTTCAAAAAGGGCGAATATTCAACTGCTCTTAGGAATATGGAACACTATGCAGTTCTTAGACAGACACTTACACAAGATGAACAACTTCTCCTGGCCTCCTGCCGCCTATCTGTGACCGCCATGGACCATCCCGCAGCCATCCAACTGAACAACGCTGGAGATTCAATCAACACCGCGGCCGAAGAATACTGGCCCTCGCTCAATGCAGAAGCCAACGAACTGGTTTTTACCCGTCTTGAGACCAAAGACAGTCAGGGGAGAAGCATTGCAAAACCTCAAGAGGACTGCTATTTTTCCAAGTTGGATTCTGACGGATGGCACAAGGCCAGACCGTTGGGTGATACAGTCAACACAGAAGAGAATGAAGGTGCCCAAACCCTCTCGGCGGATGGCAAATGGCTGATCTTTTCCGCATGTGGCAGGGCCGACGGGTTTGGCAGTTGTGACCTTTACTTCACTATGAAAAAAAATGGAGTATGGTCTGTACCTGTCAATTTGGGAGAACCTGTTAACAGTGGAGCCTGGGAGTCCCAACCCTCCCTGTCAGCTGATGGGGAGACGCTTTATTTTGTAAGTAGCAGGTCAGGAGGCAGCGGCAAAATGGATATCTGGAAAGCAGAAAAAATCGGCTTGTCGCCGGAAGGGATACCTCAATTTGGAAACGTCAAAAATATTCAGGAACTGAACACGGCGGGCAATGATCTCTCTCCCTTTATCCACGCAGATGGCAAAACTTTCTATTTCTCTTCGGATGGAAGAGCTGGACTTGGAGGAACCGATCTCTTTGTGACGAGGCTGGTGAACGGTAAATTTTCTGAACCTGTCAATCTGGGATATCCAATTAACACCCAAGGCAATGAGGAGGGACTGGTTGTTGAGATTTCCGGTGAGCGAGCCTGGTTTTCCTCCAACCGAAATCCGTTGAAAGGTCGTGACCTTTTTTATTTTCCACTGCCTGTGGAACTTCGCCCGGATCCCGTTTCCTATCTGAAAGGATTGGTTTCTGATGCAGTGACGGGATTGAAATTAAATGCCGACATTGTGCTGACAAATCTTGGCACAAACGAGTTGATCAGAAAAATAAGGGGCACCGACAACGATGGTGAATTCCTGTTTTGCTTGCCATCCGGAGTCAACTACGGATTGAATTTCTCCCGCAAGGGATATCTTTTCTCCTCGGAAAATGTCTCTTTGCTGAATGGTTTTAGCCAATGTAATCCCAAAAAGGTGAACATCAGGCTAACACCGGTAACGGTGGGTGCAATGACCACGTTAAAAAATATTTTCTTTGAGACCAATTCGTGGCAACTGATGAGTGAATCGAAGTCCCAATTGGATGATATGGCTCGTTTCATGCAAGTAAATAAAGAGGTGGTTATGGAAGTGGTTGGCCATACCGATGCGGTTGGAACGGAACAGTACAACCGTGAGCTTTCTTCCAGGCGTGCGGAGGCTGTTGTTGCCGAACTGCGTAATAGGAATATAGAGCCTTACCGGATCAAGGGTAGGGGAGCCGGATTTTCCATCCCGGTAGGGGACAACAGCACGGAAGTGGGCAGGCAAGCCAACAGAAGAACCGAATTTGTGATCAAGGAAATAGATAAAGAGCAATAATTAATTTTTTGACCAGGTGACAGCTGTTTCTGGATTCGATAAAATAGATGTAATAAATAGAAAGGATGAAAAAATCAAGAAAAATTCTCCGGTCACCTTGGAACGGATGGACCGAAATTGTTGGTAAAGGAGTGATCTTGTCCTTGCTTGTTATTTTGATGGCGGCTTGTTCGATCGAATCGAAACTAAACAAGCGGTACGTCGGGAAATCCTTTACTGAAGTGGTGGAGGTAATGGGTGCACCTACCACCATTGACAATCGGATAGGCGGTGGAACCTTCCGTAATTATGTTAAAAAAGTGATGCTCCGGGAGACCCCCATCAACACAGGTGCTTTTCGTTACGATAAATTTGATAGTCCAAAGGCACTTAAGACGGAAATTACAGAATTTACAGTCGATCAGGCCGGAAAGGTTACTTCGATTAAATACAGTTGCGAATACACCAAATAACTAAAATGCAGTTTTTACTTGGTGTAGTGGATGATTTTTTATTTTTTTTTATACATTTGCACTCGCTAAAAAGTTCTGCCCAGATGGTGAAATTGGTAGACACGCCAGCTTGAGGGGCTGGTGCCGGTTACGGTGTGCAAGTTCGAGTCTTGTTCTGGGCACCGATCAAAAAAAAGGCAATTGATGTTCAGTCGGTTGCCTTTACTGTTTTCTACAATTGCAGTTCATCACACAACTTCTCAAAAAAATATTGTAATTTTGGGGGCTTTTGCAATGCCTGCGAAACTGACGCGATATAGACAGTCCGAGTTTCGATTGAAAACGAGGAATCTGGCATGGTTCTTGCAAATGAAAATTGATTTTATAGCTTAACATTTATAGTATGGCAGGTACCGAACTTTTCGGACAGGAAGAACGCAAAGAGGTGATGGATGTGCTTGATTCAGGCGTTCTTTTTCGTTACAACCATGATGCTCAGCGGAATGGGATTTATAAAGCCAAAATTTTCGAACAGGAGTTCAGTACCTATCTTGGTGCAAAACATACTCATTTTTGTGCAAGTGGCACGGCAGCCGACTCTTTGTCGCTGGCTTGCTGCGGAATTGGTTATGGCGATGAGGTGATTGTGCCTCCCTATGGGTTCATTGCCCCCATCGAAGCGGTTCTTTTGGCCGGTGCAATTCCTGTCTTTGCGGAGATTGACGAAACCCTTTGCCTGAGTCCTGAGGGGATTGAAAAGGCCATAACCCCCCGTACCAAAGCGGTATTGCTGATTCAGGTATTCGGCTCGATGGCCAAAATGGATGAAATCCTGGCTGTTTGCAACAAACATAACCTGATTCTGGTGGAGGATGCCGCCCCTGCCCTCGGTGGAAGCTACAAAGGAAAGATGCTAGGCAATTTTGGCAAGATGTCGGCCTTCTCCTTCGACTATTATAAAATAATTACTGCCGGTGAGGGAGGAGCCATTGCTACCAACGATCCGGAACTTTATGAAAAGGCGCACAAATATTCCGATCATGGTCACGACCACATCGGGGAGGCCAGAGGTGCAGAACAGCATCCCATCCTGGGTTACAACTACCGTGGATCGGAACTGGGAGCTGCAGTTGTATTGGCCCAGTTACGGAAATTGCCCTACATGATTGAAAAACAGAAAAAACACCAACATATATTGAAACAGGTACTTCTGGAGTTCCCGGAAGTTAAAACCCGGCTGGTTCCCGAT
>CAINVV010000006.1 GCA_903854235.1 uncultured Bacteroidia bacterium
ACCTGCGGGCGATGGCCTCCAATCCGGAACTTGCCCTCCCCGAAAACCACCTATTGAGAAGCAGTTCTGTCATCCAAAAAATAGCTTACGAAAAGAAAAAGATCATCTATACGACCTTCGATGCCAATTCGGAAGAGTTGGTACGGATGAAAGAAAAACCGAAAATGGTGTTAGCCGATGGCAAGAAATTAAAGGAGTTAAAGCCAAACTCCCAAGATCCTCAGGAAGGCTGGAGCTGGCAGCGGCAGCGGCTCGCCAAAGGCGGTGTGGTGAAAGTGAATCACATGCACGGGTACAAGGTAGAAATCAAACAATAACCAACATCCGGACATTCATCATACCCCTTTCGACGGGTTTAAAATTAGGCCACTTTCTTTCATTTCCGCTTAGATTTCTTCCAATTTTACCTCAGTAATTTGTACTTTTGGAAAGATCAGGCAATCTTCGTTTTGACTGTACCCCACCATTACCTGATTCATTTTGCAGCGGATAAATAACCTGCCTCACCTCATGGTCAGTAATTAACCTATTTGGGAAACATCGATAAACAACATTTATATCAATTATGAAGTACATTAGAAATTTCATCGTAATCATCTGGTTATCTATTTTATCCATCGCAGCATCTGCTCAAAAAGCAGAAGATAAACCAGCCACATTCGTCGCGGTGGAGAAAGGCGATGTAAATCAGTTAAAAGCTTTGATAGATGCCGGGGCAAATGTGAATGAGGTTTACGAAGGTGTTTCCTTATTGGGTAAAGCATGCGGTGGTGTCCGTAAAGTTAACAACGACATCATAAAAGTATTGCTGGATTCCCCTAAAATCAATGTGAAAGCACTAATCTATTCAGAACCTGGTGGTGACAAATCATGGGCTACAACCCCATTGGTTGCCATGCTTAGCTCAGCCAGTTACAACTCAATATTGGAAACTGTTGTTCGTCTTATCAAAATGGGGGTTGACATCAATTACCATAGCGAATACAATAACAAGTTTACGGCATTAATCGTTGCGACTTTCGGAGGTCAGACGGAACAGTCAAAAGCAGTAACTATGGCGATATTAAACAACGCAGGTCCCAAATTAAACCTTAATTATGTTGGTAAATATGATGCGTATCCTTACATAAATACGATTAAAAACCAGCATGCTGAAGCTGTTGAAGCAATTTTAAAAAGAGGCATGAATGTAGAAGGTATTAAAATTGGTGAAGATTATAACGGGGTGATTCATGAAACAATCGGTCATGATAACTTTGAAATATTGGATATTATCATGAAATATGGAGCCAAAAAATATGGTCCCACGCCACAAAGTTATCTGCCTTTAAACTGGGCAATGATAAATGCGAAAAATGCCAAATGGGCTGAATATTTTATTACTACGTACAAAGTGGATGTGAATCACCTGGGCCAAGCCGGATCGAATGGCGATGAGCCCGCAATTAATCTGGCGGCGTTTAATAACAATGTAGAGGGTTTAAAAATATTGGTTAATCATGGTGCAAATATTAATCTGTCAACTTCACAAGGAATTAATGCCATACAAAAGGCGGCATCTCACAATTGTATTGATGCCGCAAAGTATTTAATAGAACAAAAGGCCAATCTGAATGGATATAATTCAACGTATTTTAATGCGATTTGTTATGCAGCTTCGGGATTTCATTTGGAAATGTTAGAACTGTTGGTTAAGAGTGGCGCTGATGTAAATGAAGTGTCAAAAAATTCGCCATGGGCGGGACCACTGGCCAGAACTGCTATGGGATTTAATCCATTGGATAAAAAAGCACGACTAAAAACCTTAGCGAAATTACTGGAATTGGGTGCAAATCCGAATGTTTTGCATGCGCAGGATATGACGGCACTTATGTGTGCGGCAAAACTTGGTTCGGAGTATGGATGGAAAGCGGCGACAGAAAATTGTGATGTTTTAATCAAAGCCGGAGCCAATGTGAATCTGGCCAATACTTCCGGCGAAACGGCACTCATGCTGGCTTCTCAAGTAGGTAACTTAAAACTTGTCAACCTGCTTATTAAGAGTGGAGCCGATGTGAATGTGGTCAATAAGGTGAATGATTCCGCATGGAGTTATGCCAACAGTGCAACGGAGAATAAAAGTGACATTGTCAAGGCTTTGGAGAATGCCGGTGCCAAGCCTGTCGTTGCTTCTGCCAAATCTGTTTCAAAGTCGGTACCATCCGGTTTAGTTGGGACCTGGAAAGGCTACCAAACCAACGATAAAATGATAATGGCAATATTTGTGGTGAGTAAAAACAATACCTATTCCTACGCTGCATCGGGAAAAATTGGTGGCAAAGAGGTATCCTATGCTCACAAAGGGGCGATTGTTGCATCTGAAGACACCTATACCTTAAAGCCTGAAGGACAAGCCTCTGCAACCTATAGTTACAAGATCGTCAATGGAAAATTATCTGTCAACAACGGCAGACCTTTGGATAAAGTGAAGTAGTGGTGCCAGTTGCCACCGATATTTGGAGTTATTCAATTTTAACCATTACCTTGCACTCCGAATTCGATTGACTTTTTAACTACTACATACTATCACATGCAAAAAAAGACTAAAACGGCACGCTGTATGCCGGCAGTTTTTCTGTTTCTGGCCCTGCCATTTTTTTCGTGCGGACAGGAAAAGTCATCCATCCCTTCACCAAACACAAGCTTTTCTATCAAAGACACCCCATTTATACAGGAGACGCATACGGCCTTCCCTGTTGGGAAAGAAAAGGCTGCCAACGAAATACGAGGCATTGCCGTGGATCAAAAGCAAAGTACCTGGATCGCTACCGCGGATGGTATCTTCACGAAAGAGCCCGGCTCCTCTGCGTGGAAACCGGTTATCACAGGGGATGACAGAGGACCGGCCTATGCCGTGGCAGTGAAATCAGACGGAACCATCCTGCTGGGAACCTGGAATGGTCTCTACACCTACCGGGATGGTGAACTCCGAAAAGAGGAGGTTCCACAACCTCCCATTTCCGTATTGACTACAGACAAAGACGGTACTTATGCCCTGGGTCCACACGGAATCTGGCAACAGTCAGGAAAGAAATGGGAGTCCCTGAATGCGACTATCGCACGTTCCGTTCGTGATGCAGCCGGAGATGGAAAGGGTGGACTCTGGGTGGCAACGGATGCCGGTCTTTACCACTGCCTGGCAGGAAAATCAACCCTCTTTCAAAACACCTTTGAATTGATCAGTTGTTACGCGAAGGCAATCGCTTATGCTCCTACCGGGGATTTGTGGGTAGGTTCACTGGGTGGAGTTTCCATCCGCAACAACGACAAAATGTTCAAAAAACTAACTACTCAATCCGGAATGCCCTCCGCGGTGGTCCGTTGCATCCGGCAGGCTCCTGACGGAAAGATGTGGGTTGGAACCGATGTGGGCGTGGTCAGGTTTGACAAGGATTACCACCACTCCCTTCGTTTCAGCAAACGTTGGCTGACAGACAATCAGGTCAATTCCATTGCATTTGATGCAAAAGGGGATGCCTGGATCGGTACCGCCAACGGGGTCAGCTGCATCCACAGGAATGAAATGACATTGGCAGGAAAGGAGCAGAATTATTATGGTCAGCTGATGAGAAAACACATTCGCACCCCCTGGATCTGTGGAAATCTACATCTGGAGGTTCCCGGTGACACTACCACCTGGCGCAATACGGACGACGACAACGACGGAGAGTACACGGGCGGATACCTGGCCATGGAGAGTTTCAGGTATGCCGTGACCAAAAGCGAAGATGCACGCATCAAGGCCCGCAAGGCCTTCGATTTCCTGGCTCTGCTGCAAACAGTTACCGGTACGGAGGGGTTCTTTGCACGCACCATCGTTCCTGCCAACTGGGAAAAGACCAACGATCCCAACCGGACCTACTCGCCCAGACAAGTTGCAGAGGAGCTGGTGATGGATCCCCGATACAAGCCGGTGGAGGTGCGCTGGCACAAATCGGCAGATGGCAAGTGGCTTTGGAAAGGCGATACCAGCAGCGACGAGATGGACGGCCACATGATGGGCTACTTCTTTTACTACGAATATTCCGCAGGGGAAGCGGAGCGGATCCTGGTAAGGAAACACGTCTGCAAAATCATCGACAGGTTGATGGCCACCAATTACAACCTGGTTGACATCGATGGAACCCATACCCATTGGGCCGTTTGGTCGCCCGACCAGCTGAACAACGACCCTGACTGGTCGTCGGAACGGAGCCTAAACTCTTTCGAATTGCTGGCCTACCTCAAACTGGCAGCCCATATCACGAAAGAGGACAAATATGAAAAGGCATACCGAAATTTGATTGACAAGGAGGGATATCTCGACAATGCCGGCAAATTGAATGCGAAGAATCCAGCCTGGCAGATCTATTTCGACCGGACGATGGAGGGATACCTCTTCCCCATCCTGCTCCGATACGAAACGGATCCACAGCTGCACCAGTTTTACACAGAACTTATCGAGCAATGGATGAAGGATCAGACTTCGGGTGAAAACCTGATCAACAATCTCACCTATACCCTGGCTACCGGGAAGAGAGTAAATATCGGCCAGACCATTGATTTTCTTCGGGATGCGCCCCTCGACCTTGTCGACTGGCGCATCGACCATACCCTGCGCGAAGATTTACAAATTGTGCGGTCGCCGATTCTGGAAGAGATCCAAATCTCGGTTTTGCCTCCTGCCAGTGAGCGGGGCACCGTTCGCTGGGACAAGAACCCCTGGGCGGCCACCACAGGAGATCCGCAACAGGTTCGGGAACCCGTATTTTGGTTGTGGCCTTACTGGATGGCGAGATATCTGAAGATTGTTGGTGATTGAAACAACGACCTGGACTTTCGATGCCATTCTAATAATTCCCTCATTTGACAGTGAATTCCGGTGTAATTGGAGAATAAACCGACAGGAAATACCCTTTTTCATCCAGCCACCCCAATTTGAAATTTACATGCTAGTAGCAATTAATTTTTTGGTCTTCCGAATTAGGATGGATGATTCCACCTTGTGTCAAGGAAAGAGCAATAAGGATTTAAATTGGAGGAAGCAGGTAAAAACGAAATTGCAGGTTCTTCTTAAAACAGACTATTTGCCTTCCAGTACATTCACGCACCGAAAGAACCTTTTGGCATACATCGCTGCATTCAAACTACTGATCATAATGCCCTTGTGCTGGCCGGAAGCAGAGTGAATGAACTTGGATTTCATACCATTGGCTTCACAAATGATGCCTACGTGACCGATGCGGGCCTTGTTTCTGAAACTGTAAAACACCACCACATCGCCCTCCTTGAACTCCTCGGGTTTGAGGCTCGTTCCTATGGATTTGAACTCCCTGGAACTGCGGGGCAGGTTGATCATGAAATTCCGGAAGACAAAATTGACAAAACCGGAGCAGTCGAATCCTTTCTTAGGATTACTGCCGGCGGTACGATAGGGAGTACCCAGGTATTTTTTTGCAAAAGTGATCAAGGCCGATCTGTCTACCAGAGAATCCACCCTTGCTGGTGGTACCACCAGCGTGTCAGGTCTCAGGTTGACTGATTTACCGGAAACCGCCAGGAGTAAGAAAAGTAAAAAGAAGGTGATACGTATTTGCATTTGATGACTGTTTTACCGCAATGCCAAACAATTTTGCGATTGTTTTACCTGATTGCGGATTGCAAAGGTAAGAATCCTCCGATAAAACAACAAATGTACCCCGTTTCCACCATTTCTCCACCAAAACAACCATGACAGCATGAAATTGGAAGTCGTCCCATGAGAAAAATTTCTAACCTTTGATCTAAGGCGGGTTTGGATCCACAGCCACAACCGGTCGGCAGGATATAATTTGAAGCATACATTTGTTAGAATCATGTTAAATTTATATTACTTCCCTAAGCAAATTGTCTTTTTGATATTTATTCTAATATATTTGTGACTTTATGAAATTATATTTCGTATTTTTATAACAATTGGATCACTTGCCGAAACCTGTAATACCGTGCGATATGAAACAGCAATCAAAGGGAATTTTGGATTCCTACAAACCGGAAAGTTCCCATTATGATGAAGTCTTCAATGAATCTTTGGAGCCCAAAGAGCACTATCAAAGCATCGTAGAAAGATTTAATCAGTTCAGCGTCACCGATTTTGAACGAATCAACAATGAAGTAAAGACTGCATTTTTCAATCAGGGCATCACCTTTGCGGTATATGCAGAGGACAAAAAGCCGGACGAGCGGATCTTTCCCTTCGATCTCTTTCCAAGGATCATTCCGAATAAGGAGTGGATGCAACTGGAAAGGGGGGTGATTCAGCGGAACAAGGCAATTAACCTGTTTTTACATGATCTCTACCATAAAAAACAGATATTAAAAGACAAAGTCGTTCCTGCGGATCTAATCTTCTCTTCCAAGAATTACCTGAAGGAGATGGTTGATTTCACGCCTGAAGGTGGCATATACACCCATATTTCTGGTACCGACCTGATCAAGCACACGGACGGTCAGTATTACATTCTGGAAGACAACCTGCGGTGCCCTTCCGGTGTAAGTTACGTATTGTCGAATCGGCTGGCGTTGAAAAAATCCTTTTTTGACCTTTTTACGAAATTACAGACCAAAACCATCTATCAATATCCAGAGCAGTTGCTGGAAATCCTGAAAACTGTCAAACCCAAAAATGTTGAAACGCCCACCATCGTCGTGGTGACGCCGGGGATGTACAATTCCGCCTATTTCGAACACTCCTTTCTGGCTCAAAAGATGGGGATATCACTTGTGGAAGGAAGAGATCTGTTCGTGGACAGGGATTTTGTCTACATGAAAACGATCCATGGGCCGAAAAGGGTAGATGTAATTTACAGAAGGGTGGACGATGAATTCATAGATCCGCTCTGCTTCAGAAAGGATTCCATGCTGGGCGTACCCGGATTAATGAGTGCCTACAGAGCCGGAAACGTAACCCTTGCCAATGCACCGGGTACAGGAGTAGCCGACGACAAAGCAGTTTACCACTATGTTCCCGATATCATCAAATATTATCTCAGGGAGGAGCCCATTTTGAACAACGTCAGGACTTACCATTGCGAGAACGAATCGGAATGTCAGTACGTGCTGGAAAACATTGGCAATCTGGTAGTAAAACCCGTTGACGAATCGGGTGGTTATGGCATCACCATTGGAACCACCCTCACCAAGCAGGAAATTGAAGAGGTAAAAGTGAGGATCAAATCCAATCCGAGAAAATACATTGCACAACCGATTATGAGTCTCTCCGTGCACGCCACCTACATTGAAGAAACCAAGGAATTTGAACCCCGTCACATCGATCTTCGTACCTTTTGTCTGATGGGAAAGAACGTGGAATACATCCTCAAGGGAGGCTTGACCCGGGTTGCACTCAAAAAGGGGAACCTGATTGTCAACTCCTCACAGGGAGGTGGTTCAAAAGATACCTGGGTATTGGATTAGCAAATCAGTGGTCACTAAAAAACAGAACTATGTTATCAAGAGTAGCCAACAACTTATATTGGATGGGACGGTACATCGAAAGAGCCGACCATTTTGCCAGATACAGCAAGGTCCTGTATTTCTCCTCCCTGGATGCGCCCATCCTAAAGACCTATGACCGAAAATTCGTTCTGGAGTCGATTCTATACATGGCCGGTATCTTCGATATGGAGGAGATTACCGAAAAAGAGGTGTTGTTCAAAATTGGATTGGACCTTGAAAATTCCAATTCGATCCTAAGCAACCTCACCTTCGCCCGTGAAAATGCCCGTGGAGCACGCAACGCCATCTCCACGGATCTTTGGGAGGCCATCAACAAATACTACCACCTGATCAATAATTATCCGAAGGACACCTATTTATCGACAGGGTTCGACAATTTTACCCAGATCATTCTGGACCAGACCTCGATTGTCAGCAGTAAAATATATGGCACCCTGATGCACGATGGAGAATGGGCCATCATCCTGATTGGTATGTACATTGAACGTGTCATCCAGATCATCCGGATCATCAATTCAAAGCTGCACGATATCTATAAAATCGAACAGGCCGGACATCCGGTCACCGAAATGAGTTTTGAATGGACTACGATGTTGCGCAGTCTCGAAGCTTTAGACATGAACCGCAAATTTTACCGTACCGTACCCGACCGCGCTCAGGTTCTGGAATTTCTAATGTTGAATCCCCACTGTCCGCGTTCAATCGCCTACTCCCTGAATGGGATCAGAAGATACGAAGAGAAGATCAGCCGAAATGAGAGCAAGGATTCCAATACCATCAGCTTTAAAATCGGAAAGCTTTTTGAACAATACCGCTATCTTTCATTTGACGAATATAAAGATGATATTTACGGTTTGTTAAACAGTACCCAGGATAAGGTCATCGAGATCGGGTCGGAACTTGAAAAGAAATACCTTTCTTTCTGATGGAAGAGTTTTTTTTGGAATATTTTATAGAAACCAAATACGCGTCACCGGTGAGAAGGGCAAATTTTCAGTTGCTTGTCCTGCCTGAATCCACTTCGACACAAAGAGTAACCGAACTGAAACTTCAATCTTCTGAAAACAGGGAATTACACCGGTCAAAGAATCTCTTTGGATTCGAAACGCTCACCTGTTACATGGGAAAACCGTTCTCTGAATTTTGGTTCAGACTCACCGCAAAAATTCAAAAAGAAGCAATCAATCCGTTCCAGGTGAGCCAATTGAGTCCGGCTGAAGAATGGGCATTCCTTCATTCACTTGATTCTCAGATAGACCATTACCAGTTTCTGCAAGCGACCCCACTCACGCATATGCCGGAAAAAGAAATCGGCATTTTTCCGATTTATTCAGACAAAATTCAGCTGTTTGATTACTTGACTGAATTGAACACTTTTATCTTTCGACAGCTGGAATATACTCCCGAAAGCACCGATGTAAATACGCCAATCGGAGAGATCTTACAATTTAAGCGGGGAGTGTGTCAGGATTATGCCCACCTTTTCATCTCCGTTTGCCGGCAGCATAAAATCCCGGCCAGATACGTCAGCGGATACCTCAACCAGGGTACTGGATTTGTCGGGACGAGCCAGCTGCACGCCTGGGTGGAGGCACTGATCCCGGGACTGGGATGGGTAGGATTCGATTCCACCAACAACCTGCTGGCCGATCACCATTACCTTAAAATTGCCCACGGTACCGATTTCCGGGATTGCAGTCCGATCATCGGAGTGCTCGAATCAGCGGGCGCACAAAAAAGCACTCATTCAGTAACAGTAACTAATCAATAACTATGACATTCTGTGTTGCCATAAAGAGTAAAACCGGGGTCGTTGCCCTGTCAGATACGAGAATCAGCAGTGGGCTGGGCGTTTCGACCTCCAAAAAAATCCAGACCTTTCAGGATGGTGCCAACTCCTTCTTCATCATGTCTTCCGGATTGCGTTCCATCCGCGACAAAGTGATTCACCTTTTCGAGGATGACCTACCGGGTCAAAAACCCGACAAGTTGTACAAGGTAGCCAATCTGGTTGGCAAAGCAGTCAAGCAGGTGCGGGTTGAGGATCTGGAGCCCTTGCAGCAAAGCAAATTCTTCTTTGATGCCCATTTCATCATTGGCGGACAGTGTTCCAAAGACAGCCGCTCCTCCATTTTTTTGATCTTCCCGGAAGGGAACTGGGTGGAAGCTTCCAACGAGTCTCCTTACACGGTCATTGGGAACACCGGTTTCGGAAAATCCATTCTTCGAAGGCTGTTGAATGAAGATATCACCTTTGATCTGGCCATAAAAGTGGCCTTCCTTTCGTTCGATGCCACCTATAAAAATGCCAGTGATGTAGATTTTCCACTCGATTTTGCCCTCTACAAAAATGGAACCTTCGAGATACAGGAACTCCGAAAAACGGAGAATGAACTAAAGGGAACCGCCATCCAATGGAACCAGATGTTGGTCGATGCAGCCAATGAATTGCCTGATTTTCTGCATTTTGAAGATTAATCCTATTGCAATTTGTATTTTCGCAGATCGAAGGTGTGCGGATACTCCGGATCCTGTTCAATGATTCTGGGCGTAAGTACAGCCCGCTGACCGGAATCCGATTCCAATTCCACAATGTACCTCCGAATTTCCGTACTTACCTCTTCCTTGGGTGTATAAACCCCCTGGGTATGGTTCTCATTGTAGAACCTGGAAACCCGTCTTCCTTCCGCCTCGAAGCTGTTGACTGGAAACGTTTCGTAGGCCCGGCCCCCCGGATGGAAGACATGATAGGTACAACCAGCCACCGATTTACCGGTCCAGAGATCGAAAATATCAAATACCAATGGGGTATCAATCCCCAGATTGGGATGCAGTGCAGAAGGCGGTTGCCAGGCACGGTACCTCACGGAGGCTACGTACTCCCCTTTTGTTCCCGTGCTGAGCATTGGGATGCGCATGCCGTTGCATAAAACCGCGTACCTTTCGGAGGTCATGCCATTGGCTTTCACCTCGATTCTTTCGACCGAGGAATCTACGAAACGGGCAGTCCCCGAACTCGACATCTCTTCCCCCAGCACATTCCATGGCTCGATACCTGCGCGCAGGCTAAGCTCAACATCCTGAAATATAACCCTCCCGATGTGTGGGAACCTGAATTCAAAAAATGGCTCCAGCCAATTTACATCAAAGGGATAACCTGCTTCATTTAGCTGAATGATCACATCTTTCAGGTCTTGCCTCACAAAATGATGGGTCAGGAATTTGTCGTGAAGTTCGGTCCCCCAACGAACCAGTTTTCCTTTGTAGGGTTTCTCCCAGAACCAGGAAACCAGCGTCCTGATAAGTAGTAGTTGCACGAGGCACATCTGCTTGTTGGGCGGCATATCGAAACCGCGCAACTCCAGGATTCCCAATCTTCCTGCAGAAGAATCTGGGGAGTAGAGCTTGTCGATGCAAAATTCTGCCCGGTGGGTGTTTCCGGTAAGGTCGATGAGCAGATTCCGGAATAGCCTGTCGACCAGCCAAAATGGGACCTCCCCCTCTCCAGGATCGGGAATCTGGGCAAAAGCAATCTCTAGTTCGTAGAGCATCTCCTGCCTGCCCTCATCCACCCTTGGTGCCTGACTGGTTGACCCTACAAATGCGGTAGAGAAGAGGTAAGACAATCCCGGATGGTGCTGCCAGAAGGCCACCATACTTCTAAGCAAATCAGGCCTACGCAGCAGTGGCGAATCGGAAGGGGTCACGCCACCGAGGGTGATGTGGTTGCCACCACCGGTTCCGGTATGTTTCCCATCCAGCATAAATTTCTCAGAGCCCAAACGGCATTCCATGGCAGATTCAAAAAGGATATCGTAGTTGTTGACCACCTCACTCCATGCTTTGGCAGGATGAATGTTCACTTCAATCACACCGGGATCGGGCGTTACCATCAGCTTTTCGATCCGCTTGTCTTTGGGAGGAGCATAGCCTTCAACGACTACAGGGATTTGCAGCTCTTCTGCCGTCAGTTCAATGGCAGCCAGCAGATCCAGGTATTGTTCAATCAGATCGACAGGAGGCAGGAAGAGATGGATTTTCCCGTCCCTAATCTCAGAAACCAGGGCTGTTTTGATGGTGAATTGCTCGTATTCCGGTGCAAACTCTGCACTTTTCTCCTTATCTTCAGGGAGTGCAGGCTTTTTCCAAAGGTTCTTCTTCGCATCAGGAGGATCAGCCTCCTTGTATTCTTTTGGAAAGAGCATCTCTTCGGGAATGGAGAAATCCGGTATCGTTTTGAAACGATCCAATACTGTAACATGAAAATCGCCCAGTGGGGAAGTCTCCTCGAACGGACTGCGCTCTACCGGTTTGGGCCGCTTCGACTCGGGGATCACGGGCAGTGAATCGAGTGGGAGACGGTGTCCCATCTGAGAATTCCCCGGGATAAGCATCAACTTACCCCCCCTGAACTCCCATGGGCAGCTGATCCATCCATCCTTGGGATAGGCCCATTGCAAAGGCAGTACAAATCCAGCCGGATCATCCAATCCCCTGTCCAGTTGTTGCATCAGGGTTTTTCGCTCCAGCGAATCTTTTAAATCAATCCTTTGTGGATCAATGTTGACGGGAAGTTTTCGCTCTGTCCATAGGTAATAAAAGGCATCTTCGTAGCCTGGAAGGATATTTTTTTCATCGACCCCCAATCTTTTCGTAAGGTGCTTCAAGAATATTTCAGCATCCCGATAGGTAAAACCTAGCTTTTCACCGAAATCAGCCAGCCATTTTTTCTCTTTCCAGAGTGGGAATCCATCTTTTCGCCAATAGAGTGCCATCTGCCAGCGAGGAGTGGGTTCCCCCGGGTACCATTTACCCTGACCATAATGAATCAAACCCCCTTTTCCAAAACGCTCTCCCAATCTAAGGATCAGCTGATTGGAAAGTTTTTGCTTTTCGTTGCCATCGGCAGCCGTATTCCATTGCTCCGACTCCATGTCGTCAATCGAGACGAAGGTCGGCTCCCCTCCCATTGTCAGCCTGACATCGCCAGCCTCCAGTTTTCCATCGACCTGATCGCCCAGGGCCATGATGCCTGCCCACTGCTGATCGCTGTATGGTTTCGTCACACGCGGATCTTCGTGAATGCGGATGACCTCGTTGCTGTGAAAAAACTCCACCTTGCACGCTTCTATGGCACCCGATATCGGGGCGGCACTGGAGGGAGCCGGCGTGCAGCACAACGGGATATGGCCTTCGCCGGCCAGCAATCCGGAAGTTGGATCGAGGCCAATCCAGCCTGCACCGGGAATATATACTTCGCACCAGGCGTGCAAATCTGTAAAGTCTTTCTCTGTACCCGAAGGGCCGTCGATGGCTTTCTGGTCGGCTTTCAACTGAACCAGGTAGCCGGAAACAAAGCGGGCTGCCAGTCCCATATGCCGCATCGTCTGAACCAGCAGCCAGGCCGAATCGCGGCAGGAACCCATCTTTTTCTGCAGGGACTCCTCACAGGTAAATACCCCTGGCTCCATCCTGACGGTGTAATTGATCTCCCTGTTAAGCTCCTGGTTCACGGCAACCAGAAAGTCAACGATGTTGAGACCTTTGAAACGTTCTACTTTTTTGATCCATTCAAGGAGCAAGGGACCATTCTCGGCGATTTCAAAATAGGGTGCCAGCTCTTTGATATCCTGGCTTTCGTATTGAAATGGAAACTTGTCTGCATACTCCTCTACGAAAAAATCGAAAGGGTTGATGATCGTCATTTCTGCCACCACTTCCACTTCGACAGTAAACTCCTTCACCTTCTCCTGCATCACCACCCGGGCGAGGTAATTGCCGAACGAATCCTGCTGCCAGTTGATGAAGTGTTCGGCCGGCTCTATGTGCAGGGAGTAGGAGTGAATTTTGGTCCGGCTGTGCGGAGCGGGTTTCAGCCTGATCACGTGGGGCCCCATGTTGATCAGGTGATCATACTGGTAGGAGGTATTGTGCCGGATGGCTACGATAATTGCCATAATTCTTAGTACGAATAGTTTCCAAAAAAGGGATCATTCATCCTGCAAATCCACAAAAATTTAGCAGAATAAAAAGACAGTCCGAACAGTCAGACAATCATTTGACTATATTAACGATTATTGGCCGGATAGGTTATATCAAAGGCAGCAATAATAGTCAACCAGCCTGAATGTTAACTTTTGCTTAATGATCCTTAGCATAAATTTCTAAGAAAGACAATATGAAACTGATCTTCATCGGGCGTCAGCCGTTTCAATAACCGACACGCTTTCTGGTTATTTGTTTCTGCTGGATTTGTCTGGAATCTTCAAATTTTTTCAAGTAATCGTAAATTATTTTGAATTTCCCGTCATGATCCGACAAATGACTCTTGATCTTTTCAATTTCGGCAACAAATTCTTTATTCAACAAATCCGATTTCCTCATTTTATTAAAAATCCTGACCACTTGTATGTTAATCTGTATCGCCCTGGTATTATTCAATACACTTGCCAACATCAATATCCCATGCTCCGTAAATGCAAAAGGCGGAATTCTGAGCCCCATTGTTGCGAAATTGGAGGTGCCAAAATGGCACCTCCAATTTCGCAACTCTTCACTGGTTAGCTCAAACATGAAATCGTCTGGAAATCGTTCAAAATTTCTCCTGACTGCCCTTTTCAATTGCTTGGTATCCACCTCATAGAGTCCGGACAAGTCAAAATCCAGCATGACCTGCGTCCCGCGAATCAGGTAAATCCTATTGACGATTGAGTCCTCTGAAACGGGTATGGGTCTGTTTGTATCTGTATTGATTTTTTGCATGAACCTAAAGACTGCTACTTTTATCTAATATACTTATTTTATGGGACTTTACAAAATAAACTGTATCGATTTCAGCCCCATTTTTCCCGGTAAGAGCAGGAATTTTGCTTCTGATTCGTGTGGCTACAGAGAATTTCACTACTTTTAAGAGCGATTTGCCGGATCCGTGGTTTCGAATCAACTGCCATCCGAACATTCAGGGATTGTCCCGACTACTGACACATTAACAATTAACTGCTTCATGAGAAACAACCTACTCCTGTTTTTTTTGCTGCTTTTGGTCTCTTGCGCCCCACACAAGGCAGATTTTGAAGTAACAGACCTTCGCTGCGAATACCTTATCCAACCGGTTGGAGTGGATGTTACCTCTCCCCGACTCTCCTGGAAGATGTCGACGACTCGCCGCGGAGCCGTCCAATCGGCTTACCGGATCATGGTAGCCACCAGCAAAGAGTTGCTTCAAAAGGATCTTCCTGATCTTTGGGATACTCAAATGACCCGGTCCGACCAGTCCAACCAGATTCCCTATGCCGGAAAGCCGCTTCAGTCCGGGATGACTGTCTACTGGAAAGTTCAACTTAGAAACGGACAACACTACACCTCTGTCTGGAGCCAGATTGCCTCCTGGGAGATGGGGTTACTGAATGCTGATGATTGGAAGGCCAAATGGATCGATGCCCCTGAAACGATCAACCCAAAGAAGTTGAAGCTGCCATCACCGCTCTTCAGAAAGGAGATAAATATTTCAAAAAAAATCAAGAAAGCGCGGGTATATGTCAGTGGACTTGGTTATTACGAACTCTACCTCAACGGCAATAAAGTGGGTGATCACGTCCTCTCCCCCAACCAGACCAACTACGACAAACGCAGGTTGGAAAAGTGGAACGAATCGAAAATCGGAAATATGACCACCACGGTTCTCTATGAGACCTTTGATCTTACCCGGGATTTAAAAGCCGGTACCAACGTTCTTGGCGTGATCCTTGGCAACGGTTGGTACATCCAGGCCGACAGACCCGACGACTCGATGCTCTGGTACAACACCCCCCGTCTGCTGGCCCAGGCAGTTTTGGAATACGAAGACGGCAGCAAGGAACTGGTTTGCAGCGATGAAAACTGGAAATGCAGCCTCGGTCCGATCCTCTACAACGGTCTTCACTCCGGCGAAATCTACGATGCAAGGCTGGAGCAAAACGGCTGGAACAAACCCGGGTTCAACGATGCCAAATGGATGAATGCTGAAGCCGTAGTTCCCCCTACCGGGAAGCTTAAGTCCCAGCAGTCCCCGCCCGACCGGGTCAACAGGACCGTCCACCCAGTTTCCGTCACGGAACGAACCAAAGGGGTCTTCCGCTTCGATTTGGGAGAGATGATATCGGGATGGGCCCGGATAAAGGTCTCCGGACCCAAAGGAACCTCCATTCAGCTCCGCTTCATCGAGGAACTGGGTCCGGGATATGACCAGACGGACACCTACATTCTAAAAGGAGAGGGCATTGAGATCTGGGAACCGCGCTTTACCTGGCACGGCTTCAGGTATGTGGATGTGATTGGCTCCCCGATTGCACTGACCCTCGACAACCTCGAAGGAAAGGTGGTCAACACCGACATTCGGCAGACCGGAACCTTCGAAAGCTCCAACAAACTGCTCAACAAGATTCTGGACAACTACCGGCGTACCGAGTTGGGCAATGTGCATGGCGGACTACCCAGCGACTGTCCCCACCGCGAACGAAGGGGTTACACAGGGGATGGCCAGATTTCGGCCAGGGCAGCCATCTACAACTTCGATATGTCCCAATTCTATACCAAATGGCTGAACGACATCCGGGATGCACAAAACCACCTAACCGGTTATGTTCCCAATACCACCCCTTACCAGGATGGTGGTGGCGGCACTGCCTGGGGGTCGGCCTATGTCATCATTCCCTGGTACCTGTACCAATATTATGGAGACAAGCGTATTCTGGAGGAACACTACGAAGGGATGAAACACTGGATCCAGTACATGGCCGGTCAGCTTGATGCCAATGGAATACTGGTCAACCAGGGCCTCGGCGAATGGGTGCCGCCCGAAATAGTCACCCTTCCGGCCGATTTTGTCAACAGTTGTTACTATTACCACTGTTGCCATTTGATGACTGAGGTGAGCGATGCCTTGGACAAGGATATCGATCAAGCCTGGTTCAAAAAACTGGCCGAAAAGGCAAAAACCGATATCAACAGGATGTATCTAAACAAAAAAAGCCTAAACTATTCGACCGGAAAACAGGGGGCCAACGCCTTCCCGTTAGGGTTTGGGATTACGGAGGAAAGCAAGGCCGATTCTGTCTTCAGAAATCTGCTAAATACGGTGGTTGTAAACAACAAGGCCCATTTTGATACAGGAATTCTCGGCACACCCCTTCTGCTGGATGTACTGTCGAACCTTGGCCGGGCCGATGTGGCATATACCTTAATGAACCAGCACGACTATCCCGGTTTCGGGTACATGATCGAAAAAGGCGCTACCACGATCTGGGAAACCTGGTTGGGGGATGCCTCCCATAGTCACCCAATGTTTGGCAGCGTCTGTGCCTGGTTTTACCAGTATCTGGGAGGTATCTCACCCGATCCTGAGCATCCGGGATTTAAAAATACGATCATCAAGCCCTATCCCATAAGTGCCCTCTCGTTTGTGAACACCTCTTATCCATCACCTTATGGATTGATAAATTCCAATTGGAAATTCACAGGGGAGGATTACCAGTTGGAGGTCACCGTTCCGGCAAACAGTACGGCGACTGTTTATGTGTTGGCCGACAAACCTGAACAGGTTAAACTGAATGGCAACAACCCTGCGGGAAGCCAGTATGTCAAATTTCTGCGGAATGAGGAGCAATATGCCGTGTACCAGGTGTCCTCGGGTAGCTGGCTATTCGCTTCAAAAGGAGCAGGGGAAATGCTCCGGAAAACGATCCTTCCAACGCCAGTCATTCATCCTGGAGATACGCTTGTCAACAGTCGCGACTCAATTAAAGTAAGCATCTCTGCTGATCTGGCCGGATCCAAAACTTTCTACACGCTGAACGGTTCCGAACCCGACACACTTTCTAAACTATATTCCAAGGTATTATATATTTCAAAACCAACGGAAATCAAGGCAAAATCCTTCAAGAAAGGGTACGAGACGAGTTTTACCTGCACCAGCCATTTTGATTTTGTGGATCCGACAACCAATGGACTTTCCGTCAATTACTATGAAGGGGCCTGGAACAAACTACCGGATTTCTCCAAACTACCTGTGGTAAAAAAGGGAGAAGTTTATGAGTTTTCGCTGGAGAAAATCGTCTCTGCAAAGGATCAGTTTGGGCTAATTTTTGAAGGCAATCTGCGCATAACAAAAGCGGGTACCTACGATTTTTTCGTATTATCCAACGACGGTTCCCGCCTCTTTGTAGACAACAGCCTGGTGGTTGACAACGACGGAGCACACAGTGCCGATTCGGAGAAGTCGGGCAAAATCTTGTTAACGGAAGGATTGCATCCGATCAAATTGCAGTATTTTCAGGCTGGAGGAGGGATGTTCCTGAATGTGCTCTATGCCGGTCCGGGTGTCGACAAACAGAAGGTGCCCGCCGCGGCTATATTCAGGAAGTAGTATAACTTTGGTGCTATAACAGGGCTACTTCAAGACTATAGGACTTTAAGAACAAGAGACCGGGGAAGGTTATTTTTTGAACACGATGAATTTGTTGCTAGAATACGAGCCGCAGAGAGGCGCTATTTTGGTAGAAAACGAATGGCTCAGTGCTCGCCGTCCGCGATGACATTTTGAAGGAAGGGTTTAGTTGGGATCGGACGGAAGGGAACAATTTCTGAAAGTAATGGACTTTAAGGATCAGAAGATTATGTGACTATAAGATGAGTATACAGTAAAACTTTAAGACGTTTTG
>CAINVV010000007.1 GCA_903854235.1 uncultured Bacteroidia bacterium
GGTTTTTTTCTTTATCTTGATTAACAATTTACTAGGGTTAGTTCCCATTTTCCCATTTGGGGCTAATGTCAGCGGAAACATTGCCGTTACCATGGTTTTGGCATTGTTTACGTTTGTCATCATATTATTTAGCGGTTCCAAAGATTATTATACCCATCTGGTCAACGCACCGGGTATTCCCTGGTGGTTAAAACTGCCCATTCCATTGATGCCGTTTGTTGAGATCATGGGAGTTTTCACCAAACCATTCGTATTGATGGTCCGACTTTTCGCCAACATCACTGCAGGTCATATTATCGCACTAGGGTTCTACAGTCTGATATTTATCTTCGGAGAAAAGAGCATTTATGCCGGATTTGGAGTTTCCATCGTATCGATTCTCTTTACCATTTTCATGGGATTGCTGGAATTGCTGGTTGCTTTCATCCAGGCTTATGTATTTACGCTACTCTCCGCCCTGTACATTGGCATGGCGTTAGAGCAGCACGATGCACATGCAGAAAAGAGTCATTAGAATTTGAGCTTTATTTAAAATATTGATATATAGTAATTAATAACTTTAAAAGTAAGTTAATATGTTTACATTAGGTGTGATTTTAGAAGTGGTAGCCAATGTTGCATTGGCAAAATTGGGAGCAGGAATTGGAGCAGGATTGGCCGCCATTGGTGCTGGTATCGGCATTGGCCGTATCGGAGGTGGCGCAGTAGAGGCGATTGCCCGTCAACCCGAAGCTGCCGGTGATATTCGTTCCAATATGATCGTTTCAGCTGCCTTGATTGAAGGAGCAGCCTTTTTTGCCATGGTTATCTGCTTTTTGATACTCTTCGTATAGTATTGATTGGCAGTTCTTTTTTATTCATTCTTAAAATTTCTATCCTATGGGTCTGGTAATGCCTGATTTTGGTCTGTTGTTCTGGATGGTAATCTCTTTTTCGCTTTTGATGTGGCTACTCAAAAAATTTGCGTGGAAACCCATATTAAAAGCTCTTTCCGCAAGGGAGGATTCCATTGAAAAAGCCTTACAATTGGCAGAACTCGCCAAGAGCGAGATGGTCAAATTGCAAGCAGGCAACGAAAAATTGCTCAAGGAAGCCATGTTGGAAAGGGAGAGAATCGTGAAAGAAGCGAGAGAGATGAAAGATTCAATTGTCAGGGAAGCAAAAAATCTGGCTGTTCTTGAATCCAACAGGGTCATCGAAGAGTCCAAAGCCGCCATTGCAAGGGAGCGCGCAGAGGCCGTCAACGAGATGAAGTCTGTCATTTCCTCTTTTTCCCTGGAAATTGCAGAGAAGATCTTGAAAGAACATCTTTCAGACAATAAAAAGCAAAAGGATTTGGTGAGCAATTACCTTGAAAACATCAAACTGAATTAACTCAGGCAAGAAAAGTCTTTTAATTCATCTAAACCGAAAAAATTGAACGAGAGCAAAATATCAGTACGTTACGCCAAGGCTTTTTTTTCAGCAGCTGTTGATAGGGGATTGCTTGATCTTGTCAAGAAAGACGTTGATCAGTTGTTGTTATTGCTTCAGACTCAGCCCCGGTTGAAAGAGCTACTGGCAAGTCCGGTTGTTCAAACAAGTGAGAAACGGTCATTTCTGGATCTGGTCTTTAAAGATCAGTTCAACAAATTGACCCTTGATTTTTTTCATTTGCTTCTGAAGAACAACAGGGAGATCTATTTATTGGAGATGTGTCTCAATTTTCAGGGCTTGTATGGGAAACTGACGGGAATAAAATCCGCTCAGCTGATCACTGCCGTTAAAATTGATGAATCGCAAATGGAGAAATTCAACAAATTGATTCAGGATCGTTTTGGCAGCAAAGCTGAAGTTACAACCAAGGTGGATGAGAAGTTACTGGGTGGCTTTATTCTGAAGGTGGAGGATCATCAACTCGATGCATCCGTCTCTACCCAACTGAAAAAGATGAGAAGAGAATTGGTAAATAGTATAAAAAATTAAATAGAAGATTATGGCTGGATTGAAACCTGCTGAAGTATCTGAAATTTTAAAACAACAGCTGGAAGGCTTCAAAACCGTCGCCGAACTCGAAGAAGTTGGCACTGTTTTGCAGGTAGGCGATGGTATTGCCAGAGTTTACGGGCTGTCTAATGTTCAGTCGAACGAAATGGTTGAATTCGACAGTGGCGTGATGGGTATCGTGCTGAACCTCGAAGAAGATAACGTCGGATGCGTGTTGCTGGGGCCTACCGAGAAGATCAAGGAAGGCGATAGTGTCAAACGTTCCAATAAAATTGCCTCCATCCAGGTTGGTGAAGGACTGTTGGGCCGCGTGGTAAATACCCTTGGAGAGCCAGTTGATGGCAAGGGTCCAGTTTCTGGTCTACTCTATGAAATGCCTTTTGAAAGAAAGGCTCCCAGCGTCATCTACAGACAGCCGGTTTCTGAACCTCTTCAGACAGGGATCAAGGCCATTGACTCGATGATTCCGATTGGAAGAGGACAGCGCGAATTGATCATTGGCGACCGTCAGACTGGTAAAACAACGATTGCCATTGATACCATCATCAATCAGAAAGAGTATTTCAAAAAAGGCGAACCTGTCTATTGCATCTATGTTGCCATCGGTCAGAAAGGATCAACCGTGGCCAACATCGCTAAAACGCTGCAGGAACACGGAGCCATGGATTATACCGTCATCGTGATGTCGACGGCATCCGATCCTGCCGCCCTTCAATTCTATGCACCTTTTGCAGGAGCTGCCATCGGAGAATTCTTCAGGGATTGCGGTCACGCCGCCCTGATCGTATACGATGACCTTTCCAAACAGGCGGTTTCCTACCGTGAAGTCTCCCTCTTGCTTCGCAGACCACCGGGCCGGGAAGCCTATCCGGGTGATATCTTTTATCTTCATTCCAGGCTGCTGGAGCGTTCCGCAAAAATAAACCAAACGCTTTCCGTTGCGCAGCAAATGAATGATATTCCTGATTCCATCCGGCATTTGGTCAAGGGTGGCGGTTCGCTGACAGCGCTTCCGATCATTGAAACTCAGGATGGCGACGTTTCCGCATATATTCCTACCAACGTTATCTCCATCACGGATGGCCAGATCTTTTTGGAATCCCATCTTTTCAATGCGGGTATCAGGCCTGCCATTAACGTAGGTATCTCCGTCTCCAGGGTTGGTGGAAATGCACAAATCAAGGCAATGAAAAAAGTAGCTGGCACGCTGAAACTCTCTCAGGCAGAATTCAGGGAACTGGAAGCTTTTTCAAAATTCGGTTCTGACCTGGATGCAGCTACCAAATCGGTACTCGAAAAAGGGTCCAGAAACGTAGAGATCCTCAAACAGGGGAGTGCCTCTCCGATGACGGTAGAACAACAAATTGCCATTTTGTATTGTGGCACAAGAGGTTTGTTGATGGAGGTTCCGAAAGACAAAATCAAGGATTTTGAGAAAGACTATCTGCAATTGCTTGAAACACAATATGCCGATGTATTGCTGCAATTGAGCAGGGGTGAACTGAATGATGAGATCACCAATACACTCGAGGCCGCTGCGAAGAAAACCGTGCAAAATTTCGTTTTTTAAATGAGATCGTCCAAGAAAAAAAATGTGTAGATGGCGAATTTAAAAGAGATGCGACTCCGTATTGTTTCGGTAAAGTCGACACAACAGGTGACAAGAGCCATGAAAATGGTTTCCGCAGCTAAACTTCGGAAAGCACAGGATGCCATTATTCAGATCAGACCCTATGCAGAAAAACTGCACGAGATTCTGGTCAGTCTGGTGGATCAGAATGGCTCCTCCGATTTTGAAAATAAATATGCTGTTCACAAGGAAACCAAAAAAATTCTCATTGTTGCGATCACCTCCAACAGAGGACTTTGTGGCGGATTCAATTCAAATGTCATCAAAAAAGTAGAGGAACTGCTGGCCACAACCTACGACAGCTACCACGAAAAAGGTTTGGTTGATATCCTCGCGATTGGCAAAAAAGCTGTTGATGGCTTGAAGGCCAAAAATATAGCCGTTTCTGAAACGGTTCACAAACTTTATGACAATCTGAATTACAGCAGTGCGGAGACGATTGCCCAACGCCTGATGGATGCATTTTCGAATGGTGAATACGATCGCATTGATTTGGTTTACAATCAATTTAAAAATGCAGCCATCCAAAAATTGACCGTTGAACAATTTTTGCCGGTCGAGATTACGGAAGAGAGTGGACCTGATGCAGATCCTCACCACTATTTTAGTAATTATATTTTTGAGCCGGATGTAAACGAAATCATGGGCACGATTATTCCAAAATCGCTTAAAATTCAATTTTTTAAAGCAATTCTGGATTCAGTCGCTTCCGAACACGGAGCGAGGATGACTGCCATGCACAAGGCGACAGACAACGCTTCCGAATTGGTGCGTGCCTTAAACCTGCAATACAACAAAGCCCGTCAATCTGCCATCACTGGAGAAATTCTGGAAATTGTCAGTGGCGCGAATGCATTACAGGGTTCCTAGTCTTTGGAAATAATTAATCTATGCATATCAACAAATTGGCAATTCAAAATTTAGCAAATATTTCAAATATTTAAGAAAATGTTTCAATCCACAGGAAAAATCATACAGGTCATTGGACCCGTCGTCGATGTGAGTTTCGAAGAGAATGGTGCCCAGCTTCCCAAAATTTATGATGCATTGGAGGTAAAAAGACCCAACGGACAGGTGTTAATCCTCGAATGTGAACAGCACATTGGGGAACATACCGTCCGCACGGTTGCGATGGACTCAACGGATGGACTCTCCAGGGGAATGAAAGTCTTTGCGACTGGCAAAGCCATCTCCATGCCGGTTGGTGACCAGATCAAAGGCAGACTCCTCAATGTAATTGGAGAAGGAATAGACGGAATCGGATTCATACCCAAAGATCATACCTATGAGATTCACAATGAACCCCCCAAGTACAAGGATCTATCGACGGAACAGGAAATTCTTTATACCGGAATCAAGGTAATTGACTTGCTAGAGCCCTATTCAAAGGGAGGAAAAATCGGTCTGTTTGGTGGTGCCGGTGTTGGTAAGACCGTGTTAATCATGGAGTTGATTAACAACGTTGCAAAAAAATACGATGGACAATCGGTGTTTGCCGGAGTCGGCGAACGAACACGTGAAGGAAATGACCTTCTGCGTGAAATGATTGAATCGGGAGTTATAATGTATGGTGAAGCTTTTAAGGAGGATATGGCCAAAGGCGGATGGGATCTGTCGTTGGTCGATAAGACTGAATTGGCAAAATCAAAGGCGACATTGGTCTTCGGTCAAATGAATGAACCACCGGGTGCACGTGCAAGGGTCGCACTTTCCGGATTAAGTGTGGCCGAGTATTTCAGGGATGGTGACAAAAAAGGAAAAGGAAATGATATTCTCTTTTTCGTAGACAATATTTTCCGTTTCACACAGGCAGGATCTGAAGTTTCAGCCTTGCTGGGTCGTATGCCATCAGCCGTGGGCTATCAGCCGACTCTAGCCACAGAAATGGGTTTGATGCAGGAACGTATTACTTCTACCAAATATGGGTCTATCACTTCGGTTCAGGCTGTTTACGTACCTGCCGATGACTTGACCGACCCGGCTCCGGCCACTACTTTTTCCCACCTTGATGCCACAACCGTTTTAAACAGGAAGGTTTCTGAAATGGGTATTTATCCAGCCGTAGATCCATTGGCTTCCACTTCAAGAATCCTTACTCCCGTTGTTATAGGTGATTTGCATTATAATACTGCCCTGAGAGTGAAGGAATTGTTGCAGCGGTACAAGGAGTTGCAGGATATTATTGCCATTTTGGGTATGGATGAACTGTCAGAGTCAGATAAGTTGATTGTACACAGGGCCAGGCGCGTTCAGCGTTTTCTTTCACAACCATTCCACGTAGCGGAAGCCTTTACCGGAATGAAAGGGGTTTGGGTATCTATCGACGACACCATCAAGGGATTCAATACCATCATGGATGGTAAAGTAGACCAATACCCTGAAACAGCCTTCAACATGGTGGGAACCATCGAAGATGCCATTGAAAAAGGGGAGAAGCTCCTAGCTCAATCCAGGTAACAGTATTTATGCCGATTTAAACAATTGAAGTATGTATTTGGAAATTATCACTCCTGAAAATAAACTCTTTGCCGGTGAGGCTGAGCTTGTCAAACTTCCCGGATCCAGCGGATCATTTGAAGTTTTGATGAACCATGCCCCAACTATTTCCACTTTAACGGAGGGGCAGATTAAGGTAAAGGATTCCAGAGGAAATGTGGCCTATTTCGAGATTAGGAGTGGAGTTGTAGAGGTTAAACACAACAACATCATCGTGTTGGTGGATGCTTCCACATCACCCGAATAATTTTGGGAACTACTTCTATACATGGTTTTTTTACCGGAGTTCCGGTTAAAAATGATCCTACTAACAAATAATTCATTGAGATGGGAAAAGTATTGATTATTGGTGCAGGAGGAGTAGGTACGGTGGTTGCCCACAAGATGGCAGAGCTTCCGGAGATTTTCTCGGAAATTATGCTGGCCAGCAGAACCAAGTCCAAGTGTGATGCCATAGCCGCCAGGATTGGTTGCAATAATATGGTTACAGCGCAGGTCAACGCGGATGATGTTCCACAATTGGTCAGGCTGATTAATTCATTTAAGCCCGATCTGGTAGTGAATGTAGCATTGCCTTACCAGGATCTGACCATCATGGATGCTTGTCTGGAATCGGGCGTTTCCTATCTTGATACCGCTAATTATGAACCTCTGGACGAGGCAAAATTTGAATACAAATGGCAATGGGCCTACCGGGAGAAATTTGAAAAGGCCGGATTAACGGCCATCCTGGGATGTGGTTTTGATCCAGGTGTTTCAGGCATCTATACGGCCTATGCGGCAAAGCATCATTTTGATGAGATTCAATACCTTGATATCGTTGACTGCAACGCTGGAAACCACGGCAAAGCCTTCGCAACCAACTTTAATCCGGAAATTAATATCAGGGAAGTCACCCAAAAAGGAAAATATTGGGAAAATGGTGCATGGGTCTGGACAGAACCGCACGAAATTCACCAACCGCTTTCTTATCCGCGAATAGGTGAAAAAGAATCCTACCTGATTTACCACGAAGAACTTGAATCACTCGTCATCAATTTTCCAACCCTGAAAAGAGCCCGGTTCTGGATGACTTTTGGCTTGGAATACCTGACACACCTTCGGGTCATTCAAAATATTGGTATGGCAGGGATTGTTCCCATCCTTTACGAAGGCAAGGAAATCGTCCCAATTCAGTTTCTGAAAGCAGTTTTACCTAAACCGGAAGAACTAGGAGTCAATTATACCGGTGAAACATCGATTGGGTGCAGAATCAAAGGAATAAAGGATGGCAAGGAAAAGACATATTATATTTACAACAATTGCAGCCACGAAGCCGCCTATGCAGAAACCGGAACACAGGCCATCAGTTTTACCACCGGTGTTCCTGCAATGATCGGTGCCAAGATGTTTTTGGAAGGGAAATGGAAGAGCCCTGGCGTGTTCAACGTGGAAGAATTTGATCCGGATCCGTTCATGAAGGATTTAAATCTTTACGGTTTGCCCTGGTATGAACTGACCGATGTAAATCTTGAATTTGATTAGATCTATTATCTGCTCATAAAAAAAGGTTAAGTCCGGAATTTTATTCTGGACTTTTTTTTGTGCCCAAAGTACCCATAAGACTTAAAGGGCCATTTTTATTTGGAATAATTTCTCATAATTCAATAGCTCAAAACTTCTGTTTGATAATCATAAACAGCTATTTGATCGACTGTAGCTATCATTTGAAAATTATTTTTACCTTTTTTGCTATTTATAATCAACATAATTTTATTTTATATCGTATTAGTTCTAAATAGATTAGGATGGTTGCTATTTAGAATGATTAAGTTAACCATGACTTATTCGGGTAAGGGGAATTTGGAAATAATAATTCATTTGATACCTTTGAAATGCTATTTGATAATTCATAGGTGCAATACGATAACCCAAACTTAATTCTCTTGCCATGACAACCATTCAATTTCAAAACTCACTGA
>CAINVV010000008.1 GCA_903854235.1 uncultured Bacteroidia bacterium
GATCGATTAAATTCAACTTTTCGCCGGCATACCAGATATCCAGCCACTTTGAAGCGACCTCGCTGAGCAGGTTCCATTCATAGGCTCCGAGGTTAGAACCGGCTAGGATCAAGTCTGATTTCGCCGACTGAATCTTGTATTTCAATTGTCCACCTACCTGAAACACCTTCGACACCTGGTAATTCATCTGCCTGTTTTCAGGAGAAAAAAATCCGGAACCGGGAGAATAATATTTGGAAGTGGGAACGATGATGGAAGAAACGCTCAGAGAAGGGTTTGTGTGCAATCCTGCCGTTGTAACTGCTGTTTTGGCTATATCAAGATTGTATTTCTCGATTTTGTAAAATGGATTATTTTTGAGTGCCAGTGAAAGAGCATCTTGCAGACTCAGCGGAGTTTGGGCGTTTGTCAACATACTGAAAAACAACACAATAATTAGCAATAAAAATCTCATTTTTATTTAGATTGAATATTTTTGGAATACCTGGTTTCCAGTCACAGGTAAATTTACGGATTGTATGCCAATACAGGCTTTTCAATACCTGAAAATTACAAATATGATTTTGCTTTAGCAGATTTGTTCCTGTACGGAAAATTTGAGGGAGATCAGACTAATTAGACAGTGGCCAATACCGGTGGAGCCCGGCTTTCCCCAAAAGAAAAATACTCTTGTTTGACCTGTTCCTGTTGGAAAGGCGGAATTGTTGAGACAATGGCAAGCAAAAGCAGTATAACCAATAACCCTCCAAACGAATCCACATTCAAACTAGTTACCAGATCGAGAAAAAAGGCTACCGATGGCTGATGCTTGTGTGATTGAAAAGGGGAATGTGAATCTTTATCAGGAGTATATGGGTGGGCATGGGTAATTACCTGTCCTCCCAGAAGAAGATGGGAATGACTGTTCATGGCCTGATTGGCAAAAAGCCAGATAAAGGAAACCAGCAACAACCAAATAACCGAATTTACATACCTCTTTTTCAAATCAATAATGTTCTTATTAATTGTAACGCAATTGTGTTCCGAAATGTTCCAACCCAAACCATTTTTAGCACTATTTATCAATTTTTCATGAATCAGCTGGTTATAAGATAGCCTATCTCTTTAATAAAGTAGGATGAGACTGTTGTAAAATAAACTTTCCTGCACCGAAAACGCTTTTTCAATGCAGGAAAGACTTCATGTCAAATGAACGGAACCGCAAAATCATTCAACCGCACAATAGTCCTAGTTCAAACCTCTTTTCCTGAGCAATGGTTCAATTCCTGGTGCTTTTCCCCTGAAATTGACATACAATTTCATCGCTTCGTCCGTTCCTCCGCGTTCCAGTAAATTTTTACGGAAAGAGGTGGCTACCCCCTGATCGAAGATATTTCCCTTCTCTAAAAACGCTTCAAAGGCATCACAATCCAGAACAGCCGCCCAGATGTAGCTGTAATATCCACTGGAGTATCCTCCCGGAAAAGCATGGTTAAAATAGGTAGAACGATAACGTGGAATGATTTCAGGTATCAGTCCGGCTTTTTCCATTGAGGCTTTTTCGAATTTTTCCACATCGATGTCCCCGGCCTTGGTAATGGTATGATAATCCATGTCCAGAATGGCGGCAGCTAAAAATTCAGTGGTGATGAATCCCTGGTTGAACTTTCCGGCCTTGATGATCTTATCCACCAGTTTCTGCGGAATCACTGCTCCCGTCTGATAGTGTTTTGCATACATTTTCAGCACTTCCGGCTCGACGGCCCAATGTTCCATAACCTGAGAAGGCAACTCGACAAAATCGCGTGAAACGGCAGTTCCTGACAAGGTTCTGTAGTGACATTGCGAAAGCATCCCGTGAATACTGTGACCAAATTCGTGAAACAGGGTCTCTACCTCATCGAAATTCAGCAAAGCAGGTTTCTCTCCACTAGGTTTTGAAAAATTGCAGGTAACAGAAACAACCGGTCTTACATCTGCAGTTCCTTCATAATGGTACTGATCGCGGTAGTTGTTCATCCAGGCTCCTCCTTTTTTGGAGGCACGGGGGAAAAAATCCATGTATAAAATTCCGATGAGGGAACTATCCCTGTCTTTTACCTCGAATACCTGGCATTCAGGATGATACAAAGGCATGTTCGGAATTTGTTTAAAGTTGAGACCATACAGTTTATTGGCTACCGCGAAGGCCCCATCCCTAACATTGTTGAGTTGGAAATAAGGACGTACCTCTTCTTCATCCAGATCATATTTCTCCTTGCGTACTTTTTCTGAATAATAGAACCAATCCCAGCTGGCCAGTTTGAATTTGCCTCCTTCGCGATCGATCATTTTCTGCATATCCGCAGTTTCCTCTTTGGCCCTTTTCAATCCGGGAGTCCATACTTTTTCGATCAGGTCATAAACATTTTTTGGGGTCTTCGCCATGCAGTCATCCAATACGTAGGTAGCCCAGCTTTCAAAACCCAGCAGATTGGCCTTTTTCAAACGCAGGTTGACGATCTTGTTGATGACACTCTTGTTGTCAGATTCGTTGTTGTTATTTCCCCGACTGTACATCGCCTTGTACAATTTCTCCCTCAAATCACGTTTTTGGGAATAGGTTACGAAAGGTATCCAGCTTGGTTTCTGGAGGGTAAAAACCCATTTGCCTTCCAATTTCAGCCCTTTTGCTTCATCCGCGGCAGCAGCGATGATGGATTCCGGCAATCCGGCAAGATCCTCTTTTTTGTCAACAATCATTTTATAGCTGTTGGTTTCCGCAAGCATATTGTTGTCGAATTTCAATTCCAGCAAGGCGAGCTCTGTGTTGGCTTTCTTAAATTCCTCCTTTTTATCCGCTGCAAGATTGGCTCCTCCTCTTACAAAGCGTTTGAAAGTTTCTTCCAGCAGACGTTCCTGTTCCCTGTTCAGGTTCAATTTCTCCTTCTGTTTTTCAACCTCCTGTACCCTGGCAAAGAGTTTTGCATTCAGGTTAATGGCATCGGCGTGTTCGGAGAGCAATGGGGCTACTTCAACGGCAATCTGGTCGATTGAATCATTGGTATTTGCCTCCTTGACATTAAAAAAGACCGTCGATACCCTGCTGAGCAGATCTCCGCTTTTGTCGAGCGCTTCAATGGTATTCTTAAAATCGGGTGCAGCCGGATTGTTCACAATCTGATCAATATCCTTGTTGTGTTGGCTGATACCTTCCTTCAATGCAGGAAGATAATGTTTGTTTAAAATTTTATCAAATGGAGGGACACTGTAGAGCGCACTGTAGGTTTCATAAAATGGATTCATCTCTTTCATCGTTTTGTTTTCGTTTACACAGGAGGCCATCAGCACTCCAAAAGCCATCATCAACATCCAGTTCTTCATCAGTTATTTTTTATTGTTGCAAATTGAAAGACCAATTTTCAATTCCGGAAATCCGGGAAAATTTTTATTGGCTACTTCATCTGTTTGGTTATGATCTCTGTTTCTAAAGTTGCAGGGTTATCTAGCTACCGCAAATTCAGTTTTGTTGCAAGAGAATCTAACTACAAACTTACGAAAACTGACGGTAAAATTCCTGATTTTTATACTCCTTAAAAAAAACAAAGAGTTAAACCAGATAATGGATTAATTTATATTTTTGGTTAATCAGAATAGCTTGTTAAATACCGTAACTATTGTTTCTGACCAATGGCATTTGACCTTGAGGAACAACCGTCCGATCAAGAATAGCTGTTTTTTTCGACAACCCGTAAATACCCGTCCCGAAGTAAAAAACAAATTTTATATCCATGAAAACTACATTTTTTCAATTGATTCTCCTGGTTTTTATCATTTCCTGTACCAGCAAGCCGGTTCCTCCAACCATTAACCCTCAGGCTTACAACCAAGTAGTCGATGGAAAGCAGGTTAAAATATTTACCCTAAAGAACCAAAAAGGGATGGAAATAACAGTCACCAACTTCGGTGGCAGGATTGTTTCGTGGCTGGTTCCCGATAAAAAAGGAGCGATGGAAGATGTGGTCTTCGGTTTTGACAGTATCAACGGATACCTGGGAGCAAAAGACACCTATTTCGGTGCGGCCGTAGGTCGTTACGGAAATCGTATTGCCAAAGGAGAATTTGCCATCGGGGATATTCAATATAAATTGGCTCAGAACAACGGCGTCAACAGTTTGCACGGAGGAGTGGTAGGTTTTTCCAAAAAAGTATGGGATGTGGTGCAGAAATCTCCTGCAGAGCTGAATCTCAAACTGGTTTCACCCGATATGGATGAAGGATTCCCGGGTGAACTGAATGTCGATATGACTTATCGCCTCACCAACGAGAATGAGCTGATTATTCAATATGAGGCCAAATGCGACAAGCCCACTGTCATCAATCTTACCAACCACAGCTTTTTCAACCTTCATGGAGCAGGCAATGGCACCATTCTGGATCACCAGCTTACCATCAATGCCGACTATTTTACACCGATTGACTCCACGCTGATACCTACCGGAGAGTTGGCTGCCGTCGAAAATACACCTTTTGATTTCAGAAATACCACAACAATCGGATCCAGAATCAACAGTGATCATCAGCAGATCAAATATGGATTGGGGTATGACATTAATTTTGTATTGAAGAAAAATCCGGATTTGGGAGTACAGCTGGCTGCTTCCGTCTACGAACCGCAAAGTGGTCGACTGCTGGAAGTTTTTACCGATCAGCCAGGAATTCAATTTTATACTGGCAATTTCCTTGATGGGAAAAACATTGGAAAAAAGGGCAAAGCGTACGGATACAGAACAGGATTATGTCTGGAAACCCAGCACTTTCCAAACTCCCCCAATCAGCCTAAATTTCCAACGGTAGAACTGACACCCGATCAGGTTTATACTCACACCTGTATCTACAAGTTTTCCGTCAGATAGGTAATTTGGATAGACCCGGAAATACTGAATTTTTATTTTTTGCCCTTTAAACATTACCAGAAGGCCTGAGCTATGCTTAAACCGCTACTATGCTTTTTGATACTAAATGTGGTTTTGTCATTCCTTGAATGTGAAGGCAAAAATCACCCGAAAGGCACTCCGATCCTTGTGAATGACAGCATTCCGCACTATCCGGATAACAGGCCGGCAGCAAGGTATCGTTTGAATTCGGTCGATGCAGGAATTGTAATGAAACACGGCTCCGGACCAGATAGCTGCGATTATCTGGGGGCACGTGACGTTTGGGTTTGGAAAAACAAAGAGACCTATTACATGCATTACGATGGCTCAGGACCGAAAGGCTGGCTTGCCTGCCTGGCCATCAGCAAGGATTTAATGAACTGGGAGGCCAAAGGTCCTGTGCTTGATTTTGGCGAATCCTCACAAAGAGATTGTGCATCAGCATCTTATGGAACCACTTATTTCGACGGAAACCGTTGGCACCTCTTTTATCTCGGAACACCGCATGTGACCAAAAAACCCGATTTCGTGCCTGCTTTTCCCTATCTGACCATGAAGGCAAAAAGCGACTTTCCCATAGGGCCCTGGGAGAAGCATTACGAAACAGTACCATTTGAACCCAGAAAAGGAACCTATTTTGATACGACCACCAGTCCCGGACAAATAGAAAAAATCGGCAACGAATACCTGATGTTTTTCTCTGCATCGACAGGTTCACCCAAGATTATGCGAACCATAAGCCTGGCAAGGACGAAAAATCTGGAAGGCAGTTGGCAAATTGATTCCATTCCAATGCTGCCACCAACAGAGCAGATTGAAAACAGCTCGCTCTATTTTGATTCCTCTTCCAAAACCTGGTTTCTGTTTACCAACCATGTCGGATTACGGGATAGGCTTGAATACACGGATGCAGTGTGGGTATACTGGAGTAAGAGTCCCAACCGCTGGGATGCGGCCAACAAGGCTGTTGTATTGGACGCTTCCGGTTCCAAATGGTCCAGATACATCATTGGGCTTCCTTCCGTAGTAAAATGCGGCAATCGACTGGCCCTTTTTTATGATGGCAACGGAGAACAGATGATACCAAAGGGGGTTAAAAGCCATATGAACAGGGATATCGGACTGGCTTGGATCGATCTGCCCATTTTACTGCCGAAACAATAATTTTGACGGCAATGGCCTGACCAGCCTCATCTAAGAAGGGATTTGCATCTGTCCTACCCCGTTTGATACTCCCTCACGATTCAGATCACGGACATCAAAAAAGATGGAGTGAATGGATGAATTTTTTTGCAACAAATCTTTTCTCATCTGTTGCATTTCCATTTCAATCACTGAAGCCTCTGACGTATCCACCAGATCAACACCTACAACTAGCAGGAACTTGCCCTTTCCCATCATCATGGCCGAAATATAATTCACCTGGTGTACTACTGAATTATTGGATATAATCAGGCTAAGCTCATCCCTCATTTCCTTGGAAATATTCTCACCAACAATTAATTTGCGAAGTTCATTGATCATAAACAGCGATACTCCTACCAATAAAATCCCTACCAGGATGGATCCAATGGCATCAAAGACAGGATGCAGGTACCAGGCTAGCAAGGTGGAGCAAAGGACGATGGTTAAACCGACAAGTGCTGCCGAATCCTCCAGTAATATGACCAGCAGGCTGGTATCCGTAGAATCCTTTAAAGCCCTATACATACTGGTGGTTTCGTGTGACTTCCGGAAGGAGGCATAAGCCACCCAAAAAGACTTTCCTTCGATGAAAATGGAAAAAACCAGAACAACCAACGACCAGGTTACATTTTGAATTTCAGTAGGCAGAAAAATTTTATGGATTCCCTCATAAATCGAAAAAACGGCACCTACAAAAAACAACAAAACTGCCACCAGGAAACCCCAGAAATACTCCTCTTTACCATATCCAAAAGGGTGTAGATCATTTGCCTTCTTTGCGGCGCGCTTGTTTCCAACCAACAAGAATACCTGGTTTCCACAGTCAGCCAAAGAGTGGATGGCTTCTGCAAGCATCCCGGTACTAAGGGTAACCATCGAAACGATGAATTTTAGGAGGGTGATCAGCAAATTGCTTCCAAGCGCAAAAATGACGGCTTTTACAGAACTGTTGTTTCCTGACATTTTTAAATAATTAGTTTCCAAAAATAGTTGTTTTATGTCAATGTCGGGTGGACCTTACAGCACTGGTAACCAGTTGTAAAATAAAACATCCTTTAACTGGTTTTACCAAAAAAGAATTTGGAATCAACAAATAGGTTAGACGGTTCTCACTTGCTTGATTAAACTGTTATTTTTGTTGCAATACGGAATTTGAACAAGCATGAATCAGCAAAAGGAAGCACTTGATATTTTTCTATCGGCGGTAGAAAGCGTTTTGCCAGAGAACCTGATAAAAAATAACCTGCATGTCAGGAACGGACAACTTACCTATTTAGATGTTTGCATCCAACTGGCTGATTTCGAACATATCTACCTGATTGGATTTGGAAAAGCTTCCGCACAGATGGCAAAAACGATGGAGAAACTTCTTGGCAAATGGCTGACGGAGGGGCATATTCTTACCAAATATCACCATTCCGTTGGGCTACAAAAATGCTTCATCACGGAGGCTGGTCATCCGATTCCCGACCAGAATGGTGTCGATGGATCCAAAAAAATCAGGGAACTGGCTGAAAAAGCAACGGAAAAGGATTTGATTCTGGTGCTAATTTCGGGTGGAGGTTCCTCCCTCCTCGCTGACCTACCGGAGAAAATATCCCTCACGGAGCTGGCTGACCTGAACAAATTCCTTGTTCATAGCGGTGCCTCTATTCAGGAAATAAATACGGTCAGAAAGCACCTTTCCCATCTTAAGGGTGGGCAGTTGGCCCGGCTGGCCTATCCCGCCACCATACTTTCCTTTCTTATATCGGATGTCATTGGTGATGCACTGGAGGTCATCGCCTCTGGTCCAACGGTGGAAGATCCAACGACTTTTACAGAGGCCTTGCAGGTCCTTGAAAAGTATCAGCTAAGGTCATCGATTTCTCCGTCGATTCTCAATTACCTTGAAAGCGGTAAATTGGGAGAAATTCACGAAACCGTTAAAGCCGGTGACCCATGTTTGGCGCGCACCAGGAATTTGATCCTCGGAAACAACAAAATGGCCTTGGAGCAAGCCAAAAAAAAGGCCACAACATTGGGCTATGAAGCAAAAATCATTTCCTGTGAGGTAGAAGGAGAGGTGGAAACTGTAGCAGATTACCTTGTCAGCGAAATTATCACTTGCAGGGAAGTCGCCCACGGACGAAAAACGGCGTTGCTTTTTGGCGGAGAACCAACCGTTCGAATAACAGGAAGCGGAAAAGGAGGGCGCAACCAACACTTGGCCTTTTTGATGGCTGAGAAATTGAATGGATTGTCCAATATCACTTTTCTATCTGCGGGCACGGATGGTACCGATGGCCCTACCACTGCCACAGGTGCCATTTGTGACGGAACGACGATTAGGTGCGCCATTGATCATGGACTTAAACCTGACGAACTGCTGGCTAATTTTGATTCCTATACTTTATTTTCGAAGACAGGCGGACAAATTTTAACAGGTCCGACAAATACCAATGTCATGGACCTGATGATCGCACTTTTGGATTTTTAGGGATACTTCCAAAATTTTCATTGAAACATACCGGCAATCTGACGTTTCACCTCCTGCGGATCGGCATTCAACGGAAATATCAATTCCGGAACCAGGTATTGTACCCTGTTTTCACGTTTGAATTTTTCTATGCCACCACCAGTAATATTCAGCATCACAACGGATTTTGGATCGATCCATTTCTCAGTCACAGCTTGAATCAAGGATGCAACGGCAACCGCAGCTGCTGGCTCAAGATCATTTCCCTCCAATTGAAGAAACAACTGAGCAGCTTTTTCCGCCTCTTCGTTGGTGGCTGCAAGTATCGCTCCTCCCGCATCCGACAGTGCATCGAACAGTCCGCCTTTGATCGCATAGGGAGGTTTCCTGTTGGAAAGTACCTTTGCATTGATTTCATCCACCTGTTTTCTGGCTTTTTCATCATCAATTGGCAGCATGACAGGTGAACGTTGATCCCAGGCCTCCTTAATGGGTAAAAATGGTGTATTTTGCGACAACATCAGTTTCATCTTATTGGCTCCAAACCGACCGTCTTCCAAAAATCTAAGATTGGCCTCCCAGGCCGCAATGGCACCGGTGCCACTTCCGATGGCCTGAAAATAGTATTCCGGGATTTTCCCAATGGTGGTAACTGCAGAAAGCACCGTCGTTCCCATACCGTCTCGTCGGGCCACGTTTTTGGCACCCCCTTCCGGGAAAAAACCATCCAGTTCAACAGCCAGGTTGGAGAGATGAATGGCATCGAAATAATCTCCCCCCTTTTCACAGGCAATCAACCTGACGCAAGCATCCAACGGACCTTCGAACCACAGGGCCTGAATATTGTCAAGGGGCACGCATAAAAGCAACGGGATCCTGTTCTGGGAACAGACCCGGGCAAAGGCCCTGGCGGTATTACCGGCAGAGGCCACCACCATTACCCCCTTTGAACTGTTTTTTCTAGCACAGACGGAAAATGCTTCACACTCCTTGAAGCTGCCAGATTTCATCCACGCCCCCCGCTCAGGCCAATACCCGTTAAAAGTGATGTAGAGTTGTTCCATACCAAGAAGACCGGCAAGGCCCTGGCTCCGATAGGTAACAGGAGCTCCTGAACCCTCCAGAATGCGCTCAACAGGCAACCAGTCCGAAAAGGCATACAATCCAGTATGTTCCGGATGCAGTTGAATCTGCCTGTTCTCGTAGATCGCTCTGATCAAGCTTTGAGGGTGCGGTTGCGGACATTGAAGTTCCCAATTCTTATCTGGGAAATGCATTCCACAGCACAGTGACTGTAACTCGTATTTTGTTGGATTAAAATGTTTCATCAGGAATCATATTGAATGCCCAAAATTAATTCATTTGAAATCGCTTACAACAATTAAATTTTAATTTTGGGGGGATTTTTTTTTGTCTTCAAACCATCCACAAAAGTGGGATATATATGGATATATTTAGCCTCAAATAGACACATTTTGATTGTTATAGTAATTCTTTATAGGGCAACTCAACCTCTGGAAACTCCAGTAAACACTGGGCATACAATGAAAAAAGCAGGGAGTATGAAAACCTCCCCGCTTTACCTAACCTAAACCTAACCTAAATAACCTTTCAAAGTGTGAAAGGGTTTCTTAAATATCGTTTATTGACTCAATCAATTACAGAACAATTATAACTCTTTTCTGGACGAAATCCAAATTTTTTTGGTTTTATTTTACAAGAAAATGTTAAATAACAGTTATTCTTTCATATTATGGTAAACGTTGGTAACATCTTCATCCTCGTCAAATTTGCCAAGTAGTTTCTCAATCACTGCCATCTGCTCCTCTGTTAACTCCTTGGTTTCGGAAGGAATACGCTCAAAATCTGCACTAACAAGTTCGAAATTATTCTCTTCCAAATACTTCTGAATTGGGCCAAAAGCCTCGAAATCGCCGTATATGATTATGTTCTCATCTTCTTCAAAGATTTCCTGAACACCAAAATCAATCATCTCCAATTCCAGTTCTTCAATATCCAATCCCTCTTTTCCTACAATTTTGAACTGGCATTTTCGCTCAAACATATAGTCTACACAGCCTGTCGTTCCAAGCGATCCGTTCAGTTTGGTGAAATAGCTTCTGACATTGGCAACCGTACGGGTTGGATTGTCTGTAGCAGTCTCCACCAACACGGCAATTCCAAAAGGGCCATAACCCTCGTATACGACCTCCTTGTAATCAGCCTGGTCTTTTGAAGTGGCCTTTTTGATGGCACGCTCCACATTCTCCTTTGGCATACTGGCTGCCTTCGCATTCTGCATCAACACCCTCAGTCTGGAATTCGAAACAGGATCCGGTCCGCCTGACTTAATACAAATGGCAATCTCCTTGCCTATTCTGGTAAACGTTTTGGCCATTGCGCCCCAACGTTTCATCTTTCTGGCTTTACGGTATTCAAATGCGCGTCCCATAGTTTGAAAACAAATTAAATTTCGGTTTGCAAATTTAATGGATTTTGACAATAACCGAGTGCACTTGTCAGGAATGTTTTGCAAGTAGCGGTTTATTGTCGGAATTTTTATCTGGGACTATTCAACTGCAGGATGTTGTACCGGATAACATCCTGCAGGGTAGCGGTATGGTGCATACCCGGAAAGTTCAGAAGCTGTATATAAACGGCGCCTGATTTTACGGCCACCAGTGGTTTTCCTACAGGATTATGTTCATTGTCAACGATCATTCCTGACCGTGGCTTCGCCATTTTAGCCAGGTCGCCGGCCTCCAGCGGCGCAGGACCAAAAACGCCGGCCACTTCAAATCCCATCTCTTTGACGATCGAAACCTGAAAGAAATTTACCAGGACCGGGGTAGAATTCAATCCGGATTTATCAAGCTGCGTCCTGCCATCCGATATTAAATGCCGGATTGAGTCGATGTTTTGAAGTGCGATTTTCTCCGTACCCAAACGTTGGGCAATCTCCATCACCGATTTCTCCAAAGTGGCCATGCTGTAATCGGTATCGATCCTTAATAGCGCCTCCTTTTTCAAATCCATCCCTGTCTGCAATCGTTTGACCATGGTCTCATATCCGGCAAAAACAATGACTTTGGCATGAGCAATTACGGGTATGTCTACCGCCCTTATTTCATATTCAGCTGGATGTTCCATGGAATAGGGAGCCAGAACCACTACATTTTTAGCGCCTGCAGCCTGCGCAAAAGCAGCAGTCCAGGAGTTGGTTGCGACCACCATGGAATCATTTTTTGCAGGCTTCCCGCATCCAGACAAAACCAGTAATAAAGCGATATAAACAGAAGGGAATTTCATTTTTTCTGTGTTAAAATGAGAATTAAGAAAACTAGAGCGGCAAAAACAGCGATGGTGGAACTGGCAGGTAAATCAAATGCAAGTGACAGCAGAAATCCTACCGTTGCAAAGAGTCCTCCCCAGAAGGAAGACCAGAGTACCATTCCCTTGTAACTTTTGGCGTGGTAGGAGGCAATCAGGGCTGGAAGCAACAAAAGTGCATCGAGCAACAGTGCCCCTATCAGTTTCATGGCAGCCGCTACGGTTACAGCAGTGATAAGTATGATCCCATAGTAAAAACCTGTTTCATTTACTCCTGCAGTACGGGCCACGTCGCTGTCAAAAAAAACGGCGCGCAATTGATGCCGGTATTGTGCCTGAAAGATGATCAAAAGCAACGAAAAAACCAGCGTTCCAATAAATTCAAACGAATTCAAGGTATAAAGACTTCCCCACATCAGACTCAGGGTATCCTTGGCGGGAACCTGAAAGCGGTAGATAAAAATGAATGCAACCGATATGGAGACCACCATAAAAAAAGCGCTCAATTGCCCCGGATCAGCCTTCAGCGAACGCGACATCCACGTCATCAGCAAGACCAGCAGGAGGTTGATGACCAGGGTGCCGCCAAATGGATTGATGGACATTGCCAACGAAAGTGCGCCACCCAGAATGGCACCATGCATCAGCATAAACCGAAGCGGCAAAAGGTTCATCCGCAGCAGGTAAACTCCCGTTATTGGAAAAGCAAAACCGGTAATTATCAGCACGATAAATCCCTTCAAAACCGGCGGATAGGTAAATAAATCTACCATAATTTTCCGCCTTTCAAAATTTTACCTTGCCATTTCAGCCGGTCCGTCCAGTTCGAATCGTGAGAAACCAACAGCATGGTGGGAGCTTCATTTTTGCTTAAATCGACCAGCAGTTCACAGAGTTCTTCCCTACCTTTTTCATCCAGATAGGAGGTCGGTTCATCCAACAACAACAACCTGGCATTCTGGCAAAGACATCGTGCCAGTGAAACACGTTGCTTCTCCCCTCCCGAAAGTTGGTGGAAAAGTTTGCTCATCAGGTGAAAACTTCCTGTTTTGCGCATCGCTAGTTCAACACGATAGGCTCTTTCTGTCTCCGGTAATTTCTGACTACTCAAGCCAATGGCCACCACTTCGGCAGCCGTGATGGGAAAATTGTTTTTGATGGTTTCCTGATTCAGATATCCCGTCTGAACCCTGTTCTTTTGCCAGCCACTACTGCCAACAACCTCCTCACCGATCGTAATCGAACCATTTATGGAGGGAATCAAGCCCAATATAGACCGGATCAAAGTGGTTTTTCCAGAGCCATTCTCGCCTTGAACCACCAACTGCTCGCCCCTGCCCAGGTCCAGTTCCAGGTTGTCCAGAATCTGTTTGCCTGCAATATCGACAGAGAGTGAATTTATTTTTAGGGAGACCCCCTGAACTTTCCCTGCCCTTTTGCGAAGGAACAGGTAGGTCTCTTCCAAAGTCATTTTATCCGTAATCAAATCTTCCGTGCGGCATTGGATGTGATCTACCAACTTCTGGTAGGAGTAATTCACCCCATATTTTTTAAAAACAGGAATGGCCCTTTCACTCAGTAATTCGATGAAACAATTTCGGATCCCCAACTTGACAATGAGTGCTGCTGCCGCCTTTCCGGCAATTTTATCCCTAAGAAACAACTCGTTAGGTGATATGGATCGCTCACCTAAAAACTGCTCCACCTCGAAAAGCGGATACAACCAGTGTTCGTCACTGAAGAATATTTGTTTTTCGTTCTGAAATAATACCAATGAATGTTCCAAGCGTATAAAATTTGATCAAAAATATCTTTTTTGTTCGAGAAAATTACCTGTTCGTTTCACTGGATTCCCTGGTAATCCTTATCCACCTCCCACCCGGGAAAAGTAGCAATCCATTTAATAGGAAAGCACCCAGAATTAAAATATTTCCAACAGTGGCATGGCCCAGAAGAGCGAAGATTTTTCCTGCTAAAGCAACTGAGCCTCCTATAACTATCGCTATATTACTCTGAAGCCTGTTATTTCTAAAACCGAATAATCCTGCAAGAACCGGAAGGATAAAGGCTCCTGAAAAAAAGGTGAGTGCAATCAGCAGACTCTGAATGATGGAGGTAACTTCAAGAGCCAGAAGCATGCTTAAAACTCCAATACAAACCAGTATCAGTTTGGTCTGACGAAGCGATACCGGCGAATCGAGGTCCTCGTTCATCGTATTCGAAACAATGACGGAAGAGGTTAACAACGTTGTGGAGGCAGCCGACATAATTCCCGAAAGGATGGCTGCAACAAGCAAGCCAATTCCCCATTCCGGCAAGATGTGGTTCATCACAGAGATCAGGGAGGAGCCCTGCCTGAAATCAAAATCAGGATACTGATGCGCTGCATAAACACCCAAAAAAGTGATCAGGAAGGCAAATGGGATCAGGATGATGGACGTAAGCAATACGCTTTTGCGCGCTACCTTTTCACTGTTGGCACAAAACAGCCTGGTGTAGATATCGGGTCCAACCAAATAGGTGGTCGAATGTGTCAGAAAAAGGATAAACAGATCAAAGGGCTGAAAGGAAATGTTAAATGGAAACGCCTGCGGTGGCCGTTCTACCCAGTTTACAGGAACCTTGAAATAGAGATAAACAGCAATCGATGCAATACCAAGTATGATGATAAATGATTGAATCACATCTGTTTTAATCACTGAAATCTGACCACCGATGGTCGTGTAAAAGATGAACAACGAGCCAATGCCCACAACCGACCATCCATAAGGCCATCCGAAAAAACTGTTCATTACCTTGGCTCCCCCTATCATCTGAGCCGCAATGATTCCTATCCAGGCAATTGGAATGACGAAGGATGCAATCACCTTTGCCTCTACCCCATAGTGATCACCAATCAATTGCGGTAGTGTGTACTTACCTTGTCTCTTGACCAATGGTGCCAAGAATACCAGCAAAAACAATCCCATCGCACCGGTCAGGATCATCCAGGCTGCCGCCCAACCCTGGGTAAAAGCCAGGTCACTGCTTCCAAGAATGGCTGAACTTCCAAGGATGGTAGCCAGCAGCGAACCCGTTATCTGCCAAACATTGCCTCTGTTTCCTGCCACCAGAAAGTCGCCCGAATTCTTGACCTTCAAGGAGGAATAGATCCCCGTTCCGATCATCACCAGGATGTAAGTTAGCAAGATGAAGTACTTTAGCATGGAAAGTGAAAAGTGATAAGTGAAAAATGATGGATGATGGATGGTTTGGTTACGGTTGAATTTCGAGTGATTGAGTGACTGCATTTCCGTAACCCTTGATTGCAATCTTATTTTTGGAAAGGGATACCACGGCAAAACTGTTGGATTCGGGAAAATGTCCCTCAATCAAACCTTTCAGGGTGTAATAGTGAATTCCATTGATCAATTCGTATCCCCCCTTGTGCTCGTGGCCCTGAAAAACGCAAATTACCTTCTTGCTCTGCTCCAGGACTCCCCGAACAGCAGCAGCATTGCTGACAGTTACCTTCGTATTTCCATTTAAAGGTTGATGCACAAATATTACAACCGGCAGTTTCGTAGCTCTCAGCTGTTTGTCAAGCCAGGTCAACTCTGTGGCAGGAATGTTTGTGTCACTCCACAAAAAATTTCCCTTATCGTAGTCGTGCCCTGTAGAGTCAAAGCAGGCGTCCAATACGATGAAACGATATCCCCCTTTTTGAAAAGCATAATAGGTCAGAACCTTCGGGATGTGGCTGTTACGAACTATCGAGTTAAAATCCTGTTTGGAGATGCAATCTTCATCGTGGTTGCCCAGCACATGGTACCGGTCACCCCGAAAGCGCGAAAAAATGGTTTCTATGGTTCGCAAATAATCAAGTGCTCTGGCTCTGTCAGCCGGTACCGGCATATCCTTGAAATCTCCCAATTCTACCACAAAACCAACCTTTGCGTGGTTAAAGGTATCCAGACACTGTTTCACTTTGTCCAGGGATTGTTGGTATTTTCTGGTTCCGTTATCGGCAATAGCAGCATAATGCACATCCGTGAACATTCCAAAGGAAAAATTCTGTGCAAAAGTCGAAGATCCCAAAGGAAGACCTAGCAAAACCAACAAACAAAATCTTATAAACTTTTTCATAACAACAGCATAAAATAAATGTCTTTCCAGGAAGCGTCAATGATTAAAATTTCCACTCCTTTCCGGTGCAAAATATTAAAAATCTAAAAGTAATCAACTTCTCCGCGATAGAAAACATCATTTTCGTCAGGAACCATTCCTGCGTTGCAAATTTGAGTCAAACGCTGATTTTTATTAGGATTTGAAGCGGAAGAAATCACTTACTTTGTCCTGCTGTACAAACGCAAAACCAAAGGCCAGAAGCTAAAATCCAATTACTTAATTGATAAATGCATACGAATATGAAAGCAATCAGAAAGAGTCTACCTCAAAAAGGTTTGTGGATGGAGGATGTTCCAGTTCCGGAACCAGGAGTCAATGAAGTACTGGTAAAAATCAGCAAATCTGCCATTTGCGGTACGGACCTTCACATATACAAGTGGGATGCGTGGGCCCAGAAAACCATCAAAACTCCGATGACCATTGGTCACGAATACGTTGGCCTGGTCGTAAAAATTGGGGAGGAGGTCACAAAAGTCAGCATTGGCGAGCGGGTAACTGTGGAGGGACACATCGCTTGTGGTTTTTGCAGAAACTGTCGCAGGGGCAGAAAACACATTTGTGATCATACCATTGGCATTGGGGTCAACCGTGACGGCGGTTTTGCAGAATATGTCTCTGTTCCGGCCGAAAATGTACTGCACATCGATTCGCGCATTCCCGATGAGATTGTCTCCATCATGGATCCACTGGGAAATGCCACCCATACCGCACTCTCCTTTCCCCTGATCGGGGAAGATGTACTCGTCACCGGTGCCGGCGGACCCATAGGCTGTATGGCCATCGCCATTTGCCGCTTTGTTGGAGCCAGAAATGTCGTAGGATCTGAAGTTAGCCCCTACAGAAGGGAACTTGCCAGAAAGATGGGCGCATCACTGGTCATTGATCCGATGAAGGAGGATATTGCTGCCGCTATGAAGCAGATCGGCATGGTAGGTGGTTTTGACATTGGACTGGAGGTCTCCGGGTCACCGGTTGCTTTTGATACCATGATCAAATCAATGTACAACGGCGGAAAGATCTCCCTTCTTGGCATATTGCCGGACACCACCCAGATCGAGTGGGATAAGGTGATTTTCAAGGGACTTACCCTGAAAGGAATCTATGGACGCGAAATGTACGAAACCTGGTACAAAATGGAAAAGATGCTTCTCTCAGGATTAAACATTGCACCTGTCATCACACACAGGTTTCACTACACCGAATTTCAGAAAGCATTTGAGATCATGGAAGAGGGAAATTGCGGAAAAATCATTCTCGATTGGGAAAATTAATACCTGACCCCCTTTCGTTCTAAAACATTTGTTTACTTTTGCGCTTCATTGGCCACTTTAGCTCAGTTGGTAGAGCAGCTCATTCGTAATGAGCAGGTCGTGGGTTCGAGTCCCATGAGTGGCTCAAAGTTCAAACATTTTGTTTACGGAGACGCTTGAAATCATTGTATTTCAGGCGTTTCTTATTTTTATACACCTGGTAAACCCAGCCTTTATTGGGTTTCCATCCAAGTGCTAACAGGATCAGGTCGGGGAAAAATTTAAAACCTAACCATTGGATGAATGGTGTTCTATTGTTGCACCATTCAAAATTTATGCATTCCTTTGTTCGTAGTTTTACGAACCACGAATTATGCCAAAAGAAATAATCACTGCAGATCAAAAGAAACTTGCCCGTTACGCCAAAGCAATGGGACATCCGATCCGTATTTATGTACTCGAATTGTTATCCAAGCAATCCTGCTGCTATAGTGGAGATTTATCAGAAGATCTACCAATCGTTAAATCTACTCTTTCACAACACCTTAAAGAATTGAAAAGTGCTGGTTTGATCCAGGGCGAAATTGAAGCTCCGCGCATTAAGTATTGTTTGAACCAAGAAAATTGGGCAGAAGCACAGGAGCTTTTCAACAAATTTCTGAAGAGTCATATAAAATCAACCAGTTGTAAGACTGAATAATACACGATATAATTTATACGCTATGGAAGTAAAAATACTTGGTACCGGATGCCCAAAGTGCAAGTCACTTGAAAAGTTAACTCGCGAAGTAATCGAACAAAATGGCATTGACGCAGCC
>CAINVV010000009.1 GCA_903854235.1 uncultured Bacteroidia bacterium
AGGGACAAGGAACCACAATGATAAAAATTCAATGGACATCCTCCGGAACACAAACCATAACGATACAGGTAACCAATGGATCGTGTCAGGCAACCAACTCGAAACAAGTTTCAGTAACACCAACTCCTTAATTTGCCATCCACATCATCAGGATCAATTGTCAATCTATAAAATAGTACCTGAACGAGGAGGTATTTTTAAATTTTGTCCACGTATGGTCTACTGCAAATGAAAGACTTGCCATTTATATATGCGTATCTTTAAAAGACCGATCAGAACGCTTTGTTCACTCATCTGAACAAGCCACTGAAATGATGATTTCTTCTTCAAATCTGAGCATAAGGATGCAATAAAAGCAAACAGAAAATGAAACAGGTCATTCAGTTAACCATATTGCTGCTTGTTCTGGCAATAAGCCCTACGCTCCAGGCTGCCAAGTATGTGGTAAGTGGCGCTGGTGCCGACGTGAACGGAACCTATGAGGACAGTGGTTTTACAAATGCCGGCCATCCTTTTTTTATTCTTGATTCAAATTCATACAGAGCGCTCATTTACGACGGTAAATGGAAAATTGCCTCCATAGATTGCTGTTACGGAAGCGAAGGGGCGACGGTTGGGACCACCTATTACTACACCAACAATTCGGGTAGTAACCCCCCATCCTCTGGTTGGTCCAACTCTGCCGGAGCGCTCCCCATTCCTTCTGTAAAACTGGTTCAGTCTGAAATTTTGTATAATACCCTTGTGTTTACAGAATCTCCCGAAAACGATGGCACCATTGATAATACCATTGTGATAACCTGCAACAACAACGGGGGCGAGACATTTGCCGGTAAAGACGGGGATGATTTTGTGGCAGACGGCAAGGTCATTGTGAGCCATCTTCCGGCTGGTATGACGGCCCGGATTCTCCGTAAAGATAATCTGACTTTACTGGCTATGCTTTCAGGGACACCGGCATCACATACAAATGCCAACGACGTTTCGAACCTGACTTTTGCATTTCAGAATTCGGCTTTTGCGGGTGGTAATGCCGGTGCGGTAGGAGGTTCTTACCGAAACACCTTAAAAATTAACTTCATCCAAATCTTCCACGTTGGCTCAACAGGCGATTTCGCCACCATTACAGAGGCATTGGATGCCTGTCGCGATGGGGATATTCTAATTCTGGCAGCTGAGACATTTACAGAAGCAGGTTTAACGGTTAATAGGAGTGTCACCATTCAGGGGCAGGGAGCACGGTCAACTTTTGTACAAACTGCTTCATCATCGGCGAATGCAAGTAGCAACGTTTTTTATACCTGGTATGGCACCACCGTTACCATAAAGGATCTGACAGTGCGTTATGGCAACTCGGGTGCAGGTGCCGGAATTCTTTCTTCCGGTGAACAGTTGAACCTGATCAACCTGGATATTTATGGGAATACTTCAACCAGTCAGGGTACAATTCAGGGTGGCCAGATGTCCATAACGAACTGTTCCATTCACGATAATACCGGAGGAAGTGGTATCTACATTCAGAGTTATAGCGTAGCGACGGTCACAAATTCCACCATTGCAAAAAACGCTTTTGATGCAGGGGAGGGATGTGGTATATATTGTGATGCCGGGTCAACACTTCATCTTACCAACTGCACGGTAGCTGAAAATACCGGTTACGGTATTTTTGTTTATGCAAGCACGGTGTCCGTACTCAATACGATACTGACAGATAACACCAAGGATGATTACAGGGTTCAATCAGGCGATGCTTTAACCGATTCCGGGTTTAACGTTGTTAAAAAACAATCATCTTCGGATAATTCAGGTAACTGGAAGTTTAACCAGGCCAGTGATATTTTGTACAACTATAAAGCCGATGGTTCGTCAAGCACACAATGGAACAGAAACAGCCCGGCTCTGGCCAATCAGAATCTGAATCTGGGTTCCAGTCTCAGCTATGTTGGCCTGCTGAACAATGGTCCAGTCCTACCGGTTTTGAGTGGTAGTTTCATGATAAATGCAGGGACCGATACCGGCGCACCTGCCACCGACCAGGTAGGACAGTCGCGCAACGGGACAACCGATATCGGGGCTTTTGAGTATGCCGGTGTGTCGGCTACTGTTCCAACCGTAACCACCAATGCGATCAACTCCTTCAACACCATTTCA
>CAINVV010000010.1 GCA_903854235.1 uncultured Bacteroidia bacterium
CGTCAACGGTACCTCCTTCAACAATGCCGGTGCCTCCATTGTGCAGGAGCTAGGATTTTCGCTGGCTATTGGCGCCGAATATATGACCCGACTCACCGATCTGGGTGTCGATGCTGCATTGGCTGCCAAAAAGATCCGGTTTAATTTTGGGGTGGGAGGCAACTACTTTATGGAACTGGCCAAACTCAGGGCGGCTCGTCTGCTGTGGGCCAACATCGTGAAGGCCTATCATCCGGTTTGTGTTTGTGAGGAATCAACGGGTGATGGAGAATTTTGTGCCTGCGCAGCAAAACTGTATGCCCATTGTGAGACTTCCATCTGGAACAAGACCATCTACGACCCCTATGTCAACCTGCTCCGTACCCAAACCGAAGCGATGTCTGCCATCCTTGGGGGTGCCGACTCATTGACCGTCCTACCCTTCGATTCCATCTATGAACAACCTACCGCTTTCGCGGAACGCCTGGCCAGAAACCAGCAAGCCCTGCTGAAAGAGGAAGTTCACCTCGATAAAATTGCGGATCCGGCCGCCGGATCCTACTACATTGAGACGCTAACCGCGTCGATCGCCGAACAAGCCTGGAAACTGTTTCTGGAAGTACAGGAAAAGGGAGGGTTTTTGGCCGCCTTCCGTGCCGGATTTGTACAGGTACAGGTGAAGGAGATGGCAGAAAAAAGGAGCAAAGCCATTGCCTCCCGGCGTGAAAATATTTTGGGAGTGAACCAGTTTCCCAACATCAACGAACAACTGGAACCGGGATTGGATCCTGCTATTTTTGAGGTAACAGACCAGACCGCAGAGGGAGCCGAAGTGGAGACGCTGAAACTTTTCAGGGGAGCCCGGCAGCTGGAGGCCATTCGTTATGCTACCGACCTGTTCGCCGCAAAAAATGGACGGCCAACTGTTTGCATGCTGCCTGTCGGCAACCTGGCGATGCGGAAAGCCCGTGCCCAGTTTGCGTGCAATTTCTTTGCTGCTGCCGGATACAAAGTGATCGACCACAACGGATTTGAATCGGTGGGAGAGGGAGTTCAAAATGTAATGGAGGCAAAGGCCGACATCGTTGTCTTGTGCAGTTCGGATGAGGAATATGCAACCCTTGCTCCCGAACTTTTCGGAAGAATTCACGGCCGCACCGTTTTGGTAATAGCCGGAGCACCTGCCTGCACCGAAGAGTTGAAACAGCTCGGTATTCAGAATTTCATCAGTGTGAAAACCAATTTGCTGGAAGCGTTGACTGCCTACAACAAAATGCTGGGGATAAATTGCTAATATGCTAATATGCTAATTTGCTAATGTGCCAATGCAGGAAGGATGTATCAACTCTTCCAAAATCGAAAATCGTAAATAATCATTATGGTTCCAAATTTTAAGAATATAGAGATGAGGGGTTGTGTGGATTCAGCCGAAAAGTGCGGAGTCTGCGAACAGCCTGCAGCCAAAACCACCTGGATGACCCCGGAATTGATTCCGGTCAAGGGAGTCTATACCAAGGCTGACCTGGAAGGGATGGAGCATCTTGGGTATGCCGCAGGCAAGGCCCCCTTCCTAAGGGGTCCCTACTCCTCGATGTATGTGATGCAACCCTGGACGATCCGTCAATATGCCGGTTTTTCTACGGCCGAGGAGTCCAATGCTTTTTACAGGAGGAATCTGGCAGCCGGTCAAAAGGGCCTGTCGGTTGCCTTCGACCTGGCTACCCACCGCGGATACGACTCCGACCATCCCAGGGTAACCGGCGATGTGGGGAAGGCGGGAGTGGCCATCGACTCCATCCTGGACATGAAGATTCTCTTCGACCAGATCCCTCTCAGCAAAATGTCTGTATCGATGACCATGAACGGTGCCGTTTTGCCCATTATGGCCTTTTACATCGTCACTGCGCTCGAGCAGGGAGCCAAACTGGAGGAGCTTTCCGGTACGATTCAGAATGATATCCTCAAGGAATTTATGGTAAGGAATACCTACATCTATCCTCCGGAATTCTCTATGAAGATCATTGCAGACATCTTCGAATTCACCTCCCAGAAGATGCCGAAGTTCAACTCCATTTCTATCTCCGGATATCACATGCAGGAAGCAGGTGCTACCGCGGATATTGAGATGGCCTATACCCTGGCCGACGGGTTGGATTACATCCGTACCGGTATCAAGGCCGGACTCGACATCGATGCCTTTGCCCCCCGTCTCTCCTTTTTCTGGGCGGTTGGGATGAACCATTTCATGGAGATCGCCAAGATGCGTGCGGCAAGGATGATCTGGGCCAAGATGGTCAAGCAATTTAATCCCAAGAGCGCCAAATCGATGGCCCTGCGAACCCACTCCCAAACTTCCGGCTGGTCGCTGACGGAACAGGATCCTTACAACAACGTTGGCCGAACCTGTATCGAGGCACTCGCTGCTGCCCTGGGGCATACCCAATCCCTGCATACCAATGCCCTGGATGAGGCCATTGCCCTGCCAACCGATTTCTCGGCCAGAATAGCCAGAAATACCCAGATTTACCTTCAGCAGGAGACGGAGATCTGCCGTTCGCTGGATCCCTGGGCCGGTTCCTATTATGTGGAATCCCTGACCAACGACCTGTTGAGAAAAGCTTGGGCGCTCATCGAAGAGGTGGAAGAGCTGGGTGGAATGTCGAAGGCCATCGAAACCGGTGTACCCAAAATGCGGATCGAAGAGGCCGCTGCACGGACGCAGGGACGAATCGATTCAGCATCGCAGGCCATTATCGGCGTGAACAAATACCGATTGGAAAAGGAGGATCCGATCGACATTCTGGAGATTGACAACAGTGCAGTTCGTCTATCCCAGATCGACAGGCTGAATCAGCTTCGTGCCAACAGGAATGAGGCAGAGGTACTTGCTTCACTGGAAGCCATCACAGAGTCGGTGAAGTCGGGTAGGGGAAACCTGCTGGAACTGGCCATCGATGCCACCCAAAAACGGGCCACGCTGGGAGAGATCTCCTTTGCCTGTGAGAAAATTGTAGGAAGATACAAAGCAACCATCAGAACCATATCAGGCGTGTATTCATCAGAAGCAAAAAATGACGGCGACTTCACCAGTGCGAAGGAGCTCGTAAGGCAATTTGCCGAAAAAGAGGGGCGCCAACCCCGGATCATGATTGCCAAAATGGGGCAGGATGGTCACGATCGCGGCGCCAAGGTTGTTGCAACCGGATATGCCGATCTCGGATTCGATGTCGACATGGGACCGTTGTTCCAAACCCCCGAAGAGGCAGCCAAACAGGCGGTCGAGAACGATGTGCACATCATGGGGATCTCCTCGCTGGCAGCAGGACATAAAACGCTCATACCTGCCGTTATCGAAGAGATGAAAAAACTGGGGCGTGAAGACATCATGGTCATTGCCGGAGGTGTCATTCCCTCGCAGGATTATCAGTTTCTCTACGATGCGGGCGTTGTTGCGATCTTTGGCCCCGGAACCTCCGTGGCTGCTGCAGGAAAAAAGATCATGGAAATTTTGATCGCAGCGCAGGAATAACAGGTGGTGGTATCATCACCCAGCAGATCAATTTTGATTTGAACGTCTGTCGACAGGAAACCATCCGGTTTGACACCTGATAAATTGCCGGTAAATTCGTTTTTATCGGCAATTTGTTGTAAATTAGGGTATTCTTGCGTAGAGACGCCCAATTTGGGCGTCTCTACAATCACCCAATTGGGCGTTTTAATAATTCCTGTATTAAATCAAATGTCACAAAAATTCCGGGATAGGTACAGAATCCCTTCGGCACGCGCATCATGGTGGGATTATGGATGGAATGCATCCTATTTCATTACAATCTGTACTGCACACAGGGAATGTGTTTTGGTGATTGTAGAGACGCCCAATTTGGGCGTCTCTACAATCACCAATTTGGGCGTCTCTATCAATGAACAATCCATGATGATTCTATCTGAAATAGGAAAAATTGTCCAGCATCACTGGTTCGATATCCCCAACCATTTCCCAAATATTAAATTGGGCGCATTTGTTGTTATGCCAAATCATATTCACGGGATTATTGAAATTGACAAATCGGATAATTTCCCATTTTCAAATTTAGATTTCAACGTGATGTTAGAGACGCCCAATTTGGGTGTCTCTACAAACCCCAATTTGGGCGGTTCTACAACCCCCCGAACCACAACCGCCAATGCATCCAAAATATGGAAACCAGGAATTCTGGGCGTAATTGTAAATCAATACAAATGTATATGTACCATTCAGTCGCGAAAAATACACCCCAGTTTTGATTGGCAATCCCGTTATCACGATCATATTATTCGAGATTGCGGGGAATATCAGCGTATCTCTGCCTACATTGCAAACAACCCGATAAATTGGTGCAGGGATAAATTTCATGGGAGATAAAAATTATGGATTCTCATTTCATCTTCTTTTCCTACTTTAGTGAGCCGAACACGGATAGAAAATGAATATTCAATTTATGAAAAATCTATTGCTGCCTCTCTTCCTTTTTTTATACCTGTTTAGTCATGCAAAAGAGGAAGGAACCACCCTGCGTATCTGGTACGCACATCCTGCAGAAGCAAAGGCTTCCGACGATAAGGATGGCTGGAAAAATGACAGCGAATGGCTGAAGGCATTGCCTGTCGGAAATGGTTTCCTCGGGGCGATGGTATTTGGGGATGTGAACAGGGAACGTATTCAACTCAATGAGAAGAGTCTCTGGTCGGGGGGGCCTGAAAACGGTAACAATCCGAATTCCTTTGACTCCCTGGGAAAAATCAGGCAGTTGCTTTTTGATGGAAAATACAAAGAGGCAACCGAGCTGACCAATCAAACGCAGGTCTGCAACGGCGTCGGATCGGGCAAGGGAAATGGAGCGAAGGATCCCTATGGCAGCTTTCAGACGCTCGGCGACTGGTGGCTGGATTTCGGGACCTCTGCCGGATTCACCAACTATCACCGCGAATTGGATTTGAAGTCGGGTGTGTTACGGATAACCTACCAACAGAACGGCATCCGGTTCACTCGCGAGATTTTTGCAAGTTTCCCCGATAGGGCATTGGTGATGCACCTCACCTCAGATAAAAGGAAAGGGCTGAATTTTAGCACCAGTCTGACCCGCCCCGAACGTTCTAAAACCAAATATACCACCGAAAGCCTCTTGATGTCCGGTGTTCTTGACAATGGCAGGGGGGGAGATGGAATGTCCTATGCCGTACGTTTAAAAGCATTTACCAAAAGCGGCAACATAAGCTATACCAAGGACAAAATACTGGTAAAGAATGCAGAGGAAGTGACCTTGATCCTCACAGCAGCCACCAACTACCAACTCTCCTTCCCGGATTATGTTGGCAAGGACCCCAAAGAGGTCACTATGAGTCAGCTCTCAAAAGCCTCCGCCAAAACCTATCTTTCGCTGTTGAAAAGTCACAAGGACGACTATTCTTCCCTTGCCGGGAAAGTCAAGCTTCAACTCTCCTTCAACGAGCCGGACACCATTCCAACCGATCGCAGGTTGAGGAACCAAAAATTGCATCCCGATGACAGTCACCTGCAGGAACTCTATTTTCAGTTTGGTAGATACCTGCTAATCTCCTCCTCACGCGAGGGGTCCCTTCCTGCTAATTTGCAGGGAGTATGGAGCAACAAGATCCAAACTCCCTGGAATGGCGATTACCACACCGATATCAATGTCCAGATGAACTACTGGCCGGCCGATGTGACCAACCTGCCGGAATGTTATCCTCCCTTGACAGACCTGATTGAATCGCTGGTTGCACCAGGCAAAAAGACAGCTGCAGAACAGTATCATGCGAAAGGATGGTGCGTTCATCCGATTACGAACGTATGGGGTTTTACTGCTCCGGGGGAGCATCCTAGCTGGGGCATGCACGTGTGTGCCGGAGCATGGATGTGCGAACATCTCTGGGATCATTATACCTTCACGCTCGATCAAAAATACCTCGAAAGGGTCTACCCGATCCTGGTTGAATCGGCACGATTTTACCTCGACTGGCTGGTAAAGGATCCCGTAACCGGGAAGTTGGTCTCCGGGCCGGCTGCTTCGCCCGAAAACGCCTTTAAGGCCCCGGATGGTTCTATCGGTACCATCAGCATGGGACCTTCCCATGACCAGGAAATTATCCACGAACTTTTCAGCAATGTGCTGAAGGCAGCCTCGGTCCTGCACAGGGAGGAACCACTTGCCCAAAAGATCAGGGAGGCATTGGATAATCTGGCGCTGCCCGGGATTGCAACCGACGGTCGGTTGATGGAGTGGGGACAGGAGTTTCCCGAAACAGAACCGACCCACCGGCACGTATCCCACCTCTATCTTCTTTATCCGGGTACCGGGCTGAATGTTCAGCAGGATTCAATCCTTGCTCAGGCAGTGAAGAAGAGCCTGATCGGGAGAGGCGATGTGGGAACGGGCTGGTCGCTTGCCTGGAAAATTAATTTTTGGGCACGGCTCAGGGATGGAGATCATGCCTACATCATGCTGAAAAATCTGCTTCGACCCGCAGGAAATATGGGAATGGGTTTCGGCGATGGTGGTGGAACTTTTTACAACCTCTTCTGTGCCCATCCGCCGTTTCAGATTGACGGAAATTTTGGAGGTACCGCCGGAATGGCTGAGATGCTGTTGCAGAGTCACAATGGCTGCATCGACCTGCTGCCAGCTCTGCCCAAAGTTTGGTCAAAAGGCAATGTAAGTGGCCTGGTTGCAAGAGGAGGATTTGAAGTATCCATCAATTGGGACCATCAGCAGCTCGTTTCAGCGGCAATAAAATCGTTGAGCGGAGGAGAATGCCGGATCAAGTCGGCTGTCCCGTTTCGGCTGGAAGGTAGTACTGCCTCCGCTGTAAAATCGAAGGAAGGATTCATCCTTTCCTTCAAGACAGAAAAAGGGAGTAGCTATCGGATTACAGGTGTGAATTGAGAAAATGCAGGAGTTAGGGTGCTCCTGGCCTGAATCCTTTTTTATTTCATAGTCCAGTTAAAGCACATTTTGTAGCTCTGGTACTGGTATCAATGATTTCTTTCAACCTCGTCATCTATGAAACTACTATTTCTGATTTTAATGTTCGCTCCGGTTGTGGCATTGTGCCAAACCCATGGGAACCTTCCGGCTTTTGAAAAATCGAAGTTAACTGAATACCGTGATTGGCTGGTTGATTCGCTGGATGCCAGGGCCCACCTTTATGAAACGGCAGACGGTAAGCTTGTTTTTTGCAACGGATTGGTGAGCAGAACTTTTACCACCAAACCGAATGGGGCAACTGTTTCACTCGATTTACTCCCAAAGGATGAATCCTTTTTGCGTTCCGTACGGCCGGAGGCCGAGCTTACCATCCATGGCCTGACGATCCCGGTAGGCGGACTAACTGGTCAGCCGATTCACAACTACCTGTTGCCGGAATGGATAGACAAAATGAAGGCCGATCCTGCTTCTTTTCAATTGAGGGATTACCGGATGGAGGAGATAAGTGCGCGTTTTCCCTGGAGGAAAAGGGCAGCATGGATGCCAAAGGATCTTCCGTGGCCTGCACCTGGCAAAGAGTTGACCTTCACCTACGGGTTGGGGGAGACTGCCATACAACTACTGCTTCAAAAACAGGGAAAATCTAAGGATTTACCGACTTCGGATCAGTTGAAAAATTTGATTGTCTCCGTACATTACGAATTGTACGACAACCTGCCGCTCTTTTGCAAATGGGTGTCGGTCGAAAACAATTCAGACAAGACCATCCGGCTTGACCGGTTCAAGAGTGAGATCCTTGCTGCTACCGAACCTGAGAGTGAGGTAGATGGCAAGAAAAGCTGGACACTTCCCAATCTGACAATCCTGACGGATTATAGTTTTGGCGGAATGAGTGAGGAGCAGATACTGGAAACAAGCGCGACGTGGAAAGCCGATCCGCTCTACATGACCCAGGTGAATTATGAACGGACAATGCCCTGTCTGCTTGAAGTCGCTCCCCAAAAGGGACCAGCACAGGAGGTAGAACCGGGATCCGTTTTTACGACATACAGAACCTGGGAGTTGATTCACGATAGCCGTGACCAGGAGCGAAAAGGATTGGAAGAGCGGCACACCCTGCGTGCTCTTGCACCGTGGGTAACAGAGAATCCGATTTTGATGCATGTCCGTAAAGCCGACAATGAGGCCGTTAAAAAAGCAGTCGACCAATGTGCGGAAGTGGGGTTTCAGATGGTGATCATGACTTTTGGAAGCGGATTCAATCTGGAAGACGAGTCAGAGGTGAATCTTAACCGGATGAAAATGCTGGCCGATTATGCCCATGGCAAGGGGATTGCCCTGGGCGGATACTCGCTGTTGGCGAGCAGGACCATCAGTAAGGGGGATGATGTGGTGATGCCGGAAGGGCAAAAACCCCGTTTTGGGAATTCGCCCTGTCTCGACAGTGAATGGGGGATTGCCTATTTTGAGAAATTATATGATTTTTACACGAAGACTGGTTTGGATATTTTGGAGCATGACGGCAACTATCCGGGCGATTTCTGTCTTTCTTCCCATCACCCCGGGCACAGGGGGGAGGATGATTCTCAATGGACGCAACACAAGCGAATTTCTGATTTTTACAACTGGTGCCGAGGCAAAGGCATTTATTTGAATGTACCAGACAATTATTATCTGAATGGCAGCAACAAAAGTGCCATGGGTTACCGGGAGACCAACTGGTCGTTGCCACGTGAACAACAGGAGATCATTGAACGCCAGAATATTTACGATGGTACCTGGCGAAAATCACCCTCCATGGGCTGGATGTTCGTTCCCCTGGTGGAATACCAGGGTGGGGGCGAGGCGGCCACCATCGAACCACTCAGGGAGCACCTGGCGCATTATGGTCAGCGGTTGGCCAATCTTTTTGGTGCAGGGGTGCAAGCCTGTTACCGCGGACCCGAACTCTACGATGCCCCGGAGACCAAAGCACTTGTTTCGCGCTGGGTAAATTTTTACAGGCAACACCGTCGGATTCTCAATGGGGATATCATTCACATTCGCCGGCCCGATGGAGCGGACTACGATGCCATTTTGCACGTCGATCCTTCCGGAAGCGAGAAAGGGCTAATGATGATTTACAATCCGCTGAATGTGCCGGTTCAGCGGAAGATTCGGGTAAATGTCTATTATACTGGATTGAAAAGCCAGGTATTGGCGACAAATTCGAGGGGAGAGACCAAGGTTCTTCCCGTGGATGCCGCTAACCAGATATGGATCGAATGCACGCTTCCTGCCAGGGGAGAGGAGTGGTTTGTGCTCAAATAGTTGCTTCGAAACTGCTGGGATTTTAATTTTTGTCCCACGGGTTAAGGTACCTTTGAGGGTAAACATTTTTTTGGAGAGGCTATTGTCTTTTTGAAAAAAAACTCTTTTCTTTGCATCGCGAAAATCGAAGCTGTTTGAGGCTGATTAAACGCTTTATTTTTTGGTTTTTTATACTCTTTTCAACAGAAAAAGAGTTCGAGATGGTCTGTTCATCTAAGGGTTAGGATTCAAGATTTTCATTCTTGCCATAGGGGTTCGAATCCCCTACA
>CAINVV010000011.1 GCA_903854235.1 uncultured Bacteroidia bacterium
CTGGCATATAGTACGGAAGGAGCCGAAGAGAAAGCCAATGACTTTCCAGAGGCATCCTGCATCCGCACGAGGTCAAACCAACGCTTGTTTTCGAAGACAAATTCCCGGTCTTTTTCGGCCAGAATGGCCAATTCGTTGGCGGCAAATCCCTGATCGGCATAAACTGGATAGCTGGCGCCGTAGGCTCTCTGACGGATTTGGTTGATGTACGTAGAAGGATCAGACCCTTTTTTGTTGGCAACTTCAGCCAGCATCAGCAATACATCCGCATAGCGGTAGATTGGAATATCATCGCAATAAACCCTGTTTCCGGTGGAGTTGAGCGTACCCAGAAATTTCCGCAGGATGGTGCCATTGACGGTAAGCTGACCATTTTTATCCTTGTAGTAAAAGTCAAGGAAGGTCGCATCACGGCGCGTATCCGTCGTGCTGAAGGACTGCCAGAAAGGAAAATCGTATTCATTCCTTTGCAACCCAAGATTGGTTTTCAAGGCCAGCGTATCGCCCATCGCCCTACCCGTTTTGGTGAAGGCATTGGAGATAAAGGTCACGTCGTAAACCAGCTGGGAGGCATTGTTGGCAGCTTCCGGGTCCACAAAACGCAAGGCATAAATAATCTCTGCATTCCCCTTTTGGGTATAGGCAAAGACATTTTTAAAACTTGGAAGCAGGGAGAACACAGCCGAATTCTTCACAACATTCAGCGCTGTTTCTGCAGTCGTGATATCGGTCGAAGCAGGTGCCTGATCTCCGGTTGTCACTTTGGCCGACCAAAGGTAAACTTCAGCCTTCAGCATTTGGGAGGCATAAACCGACCAGATAGATTTTTGATCAGTCATGGTCACATTTGCGCCAAAATTGGTGATTGATTTATCGATGTCGGATTTGATGAAATCAAGCGTCGCTTTCGGGGTAGAGCGTTCCAGGTAAAGATCCGGGGCACTGGTGACCCCATTGATGACCTTCACATCAGTGACTACTGGTACACCGCCATAGGTGCGGTACAGCCAGAAGTAGTTGAAGGCACGGATGCCGTACAACTGTCCGAGGTAATATTGACGACTTGCATCACTCAGGAAGGAACACTCCTTTTCCACCTTCTGGATGGCCAGGTTCACATTCAGGATCTTGCCGTAAAAACTTGCCCAACCGGAGAGTCCGGTTTTGTCCTTCGTAAAGCCTTCATCGATAAATGGACTGATGTAGTTCATACTGACACTGGTCGTTGAGACGCTGGGTGTCAGTTTCAAGGTTCCACCCCTGACTTCTCCCATCAACCAGAAATTGATGCTGTTGTCCCTGATTTGTTTGTGGATACCGTAGATATATCCTTTAACCTGGGCTTCGTTGTTCCAGAAGTTGTTGCTTCCGTACCAGTCCATTGGTGCCAAATCCATCTGTTTGCAGGAGGAGATGAGCAAGATCAGGACGGCGGCGAACGAAAAGTATTTTACTTTTTTCATGATCATACCTATTTTGTTGTTTGCTTGCATTATTAACCGGATCAAAACTTAATATTCAAACCAGCTATCACCGTGATTGGCAAAGAGTAACCACCATTGGTACCTGCAGTACTTGAAACTTCAGGGGTATAGAGTTTGGAAGCAGTCAGGTAACCCAGGTTCTGGCCGGAAAGAGAAATATCTGCTGCTTTTATGCCAATAAGCTTCATGATTTTCTTTGGCAGTGCATAAGTCAGGGTAACATCGCGGAAGGCGAGGTAACTGGCCTCATAACAGAACATGCTGCTTTGCCTGGCATAGTTGCGCTTGTTGGTCTGATCCGCCCAGTTGTATTTAGGGAAAGGGGCATTGGTATTGGTGGTGGTCCAGGTGTTTTTTACCTGTTCAACTCCGTTGAAGGAACCCTGCATATCTCCCATAAACCAGGGCAGTATGGTATCATACTGGTAGAATCCCAATGCATAGTCGGTCCTCACATAAAGTGTAAGGTCCTTCCAGGTAACTGAACTGGTGATACCACCAAACCATTTGGGATCGGTATTGCCAATTTTAACCATGTCGAAATTATCAATGATACCGTCACCGTTTACATCCTTCCATTTCACATCACCCGGTTGAATGGGGAATCCGGCAGCTTTTTGTGCATCCGTCATCGTAGCCCAAAGATCAGGTCCAAATAATGGTTTGCCGGTACTTCCGTTGTTACCAGTAGTAATGTCCTTCAAGCTGGCTGCATTTTTCTGCACATCGGCTGCATCCTTGTAGATACCCATCGCCTGAAAGGCATAGAGATCATTTGGACGTTGTCCTTCCTGCAATCCACCCACCCATATCAGACTCTTGGAAGAGGGGTCATACACCTGGAAGGCACTCTGCCTGTTGCGATCCAATCCGTTGTAGGGTAACTTCATGATCGTATTGATGTTGTAGGTTGCATTGGCCGAAATATTCCAGGTCCAATCTTTGTTTTGAAATACCTTGAAAGTCATGTCCATTTCAAGACCACGGTTTCTGATCTCACCATTGTTGGAGAGGATGGAGGAGATACCGGAGGATTCAGGAAGCGGGATGCTGGCAAATTTGTCGCTCGTGATACGGTTGTAAAAGGAGAAACCGGCATTGATCTTGTTTTGCAGGAATCCTAAATCCATACCAAATTCAGTCGTATGCGATTTTTCCCATCTCAGGTTTGGCGTTGCGATAGATCCAATGTTGTAACCGACCTGGTTGTTGTAAAGGGTCGAGGAGTAGGATCCCTGAGTGGTATAGGCTCCCAGCGAACTACTGGAGACGTTGCCGTTGACACCATAACTGGCACGGATCTTTGCAAAAGAGAGCACCTCCTGAACCGGTTTGAAGAAATCTTCGCGGGATACGACCCAACCGGCTGATACACCTGGGAAGAAGCCATAACGCTGATCACCCAGCAATTTGGAATATCCATCCTGACGGGCTGTAACAGCAAGTAGGTACCTGTCCTTGTAGTCGTAGTTGATGCGGCTGAAGAAAGAGAGGATTCTTTCGCGGGAATGCCAGGAATCTGTGGTTCTCAAACCTTCCTTGGTGGAGGTATACTGAAGATCTGCGAAGTCATCCGTTGGGGCACCGGAACCGGCGGCCAAAACCCCGTAGTTGAAAGAGTCGTAAAACTCTGTTCCAACCAATGCACCAATGTTGTGGTTCTCTGCTATTTTGGCATTGTAGTTCAGGACAGCATTGTATGTCTGACGCATCGTCCTATCGAAATAGGCTTGTGAAGACCTAGTAGTTACCCAGGTATTGGCCCCATTCAAATAATCCTTGTTATAGGACTCATAAAAACCTTCGTCGTACATCCAGTTGGCATTGATTTTCAAACTCAGTGCCTTAGTCAGGTCAAATTTAAAAGACTGACCCAATGTGAATTTATCCGTGTTGTTGGTGCGGATGAATTTATCAATGGTTACCAAGGGATTTCCGTCACCGCCTCCTCGGCCTAAAACTAGTTCGCCGTTCGGATTATATTCCCGCTGTGTGGGAGGAGCACTCAACATCCTGGCAAAATAGCTGGATTCAGCAACCTGTGGCTGATCGTACCATTTTGAATCGTTGAATTGAAACGAACTGCTGGAGGTGATCCAGTCGCGGATTTTATAGTCCCCGTTGAAAGTAAAGTTGATACGCTGATACCAGGTATCCACAGGAAGTCCCTGTGCATTGTAAAAACCCAGACCGACATAATAATTCCCTTTGTCATTGCCTCCTGTGGCAGAAATATTGTAGTCCTGCGAAACAGCAGGATTCGTAAAGGCCGTCTTGGCCCTGATGAATTCGGAATAGAGAATGTCGGTTCCATAGATCGGATCCTTCATCGTTTGCCAGCCCTTCTGAAGAAGAAACCGGTTGGCATCATTCAGCAACATCGGACTCCAGATGGCAGAACCACTTTTATTTCCATCCAGCGCAACAGTCGGGTTGGCGGGATCAAAATAAAGGTTGCCGGTACCATAAGGTTGTACCCCTGTTAAACTCGTCATCGTCGTGGAACCGACCCAGGTACCATCCGATTTTTGATAAATATTAGAACCGTTGGATACGGCCGTTCTCTGCCAATAGAGGTAATCTCCGGCATTCAAAAAATTGTAGGGATTGTGCAGGTAATTCAAACCAGTCTTCACCTTGACGTTAATTTCAGAGACACCAGCCTTACCACGTTTGGTTGTAATCAAGACAACCCCGTTGTTGGCACGGGCTCCGTACAAGGCGGTTGCACCAGCATCCTTCAGAATGTCCATCGTCTCGATGTCTTCAGGATTGATGTCGCTTAAACTGCTTCTCACCTGTCCATCCACCATAATCAAAGGCGAACCTGAACCATCCAGGTTGGTACCACCACGAAGAACCAGGGAGGGGGCAGCACCAGGATTTCCGGAGGCTTGAACCACTTTCAACCCTGAAATAGCACCCGAAAGTGCTTGGGCAGGATTGGCATGGGAACCAGTCTTCAATGTTTCTTCCTTTACAGAAGAGATGGAGTTGGTCACCTTGGCCCGCTTTTGCGTACCGCCATATCCGGTGACCACTACCTCATCCAATGCCAGGTTTGAGCTGGTCATCGTGATGGCAAAGGTGTCGGTATTCCCAAGCTTAATGATTTGAGTAACATAACCAACGGCTGATATTACAATCTCTGTCGCTCCGGATGGGACACCCAATGAAAATTTACCATTCATGTCTGTAATCGTTCCAATGGTTGTTCCACGGACCACTACATTCACACCGGGAGTGGTCGTTCCATCAGCAGCATCAGTCACGATGCCCTTTACCGTTCGCTGAGCTACGGCAATGCCGAATGACAGAAAAAATGCCAGTCCCAGTAAATAGAGCTTTTGTGCAATAATTCTACTCATAACATTTGTTTTAGTAATTTGATTTCTTAACTTTGTATTATGTATGACATAATGCGGCAAATATATAACAGACTTTTGTGATTTCAAAATATTTATTAACTTTTTTTCACTAGCGTTGCGTCTTTTTTAGAATAATTTTAACTGTATATATTTCTGTTCTTTGACATCTTGATATTCTGCATTTTCAAAGAGTTGCTTAATCGGCGTTCGGTCAAAAGGAGCCAGACTGATAAGTTGAAGTATCTCATAAAGTGTGTATTTCAGTTTCAGTTGCTGTTTTGCGATAATTACAACGAGGTATGCCGAAATGGCAATCCAGATTTGAGTCTTGACGGCATTTTCACTTTGTCCCCAAAATGACTGTATTTTAAGGTGTTGCTTTATCCATTTGAAGAATATCTCAATACCCCAACGTGATTTATATAAGGCAGCTACGGTTAAAGCAGAGATTTTGAAGTTGTTTGTCAAAAAGACCAATGTCTTCTTAGTTTCAGCATCAAAATACTTTACACGACGCAAACATTCTGGATATTTCTGTTTCGTGTTCAATCCCGTCAGCATAATTGCCTGGTCACTTAATACTCCTGTTGATGGATCTGTTTGCCCACTGTTCAGAATTTCATATTTCATGTTCGTTTTTGAACGAATGACGAAATTGATCCGTTCATTGGCCAGTCTGTCCAGACGTTCAAAATCAACATAAGCTCTGTCCATAACCAGATAACTTCCAGCTGGAAGGGTGATACCATCTAAGGCATTGACATCGTGCAGTGATCCTTCTGAAATGAAAATATATTCTGGGATGGAAGTTTTCAGATCAAGCAGGGTATGAATCTTAATGGCTGATTTGGTTGTTCTGAATGTTGCCCACCAGAAAACTGACAAGCAAAGGTCAACAACAGTCGAATCAAGTGCAAAAATGCCTCCTTTAAGTTTTATATCTAATTGATTATAATTGGAATATAAACTTTTGGCTTGTTCAATCAGCTTGAGGGCAAAGTCCTGAAAGATTCTCCAATCCCGATTCTCATTTGCTCTGGAAATCGTTGATTTATGAAACGGCTGTCCAATGCCCAAATGATAAAGTTTGTCTTTCTGGAGTTTGAGGCACAAGGCAGTATCGCTTAAACTCTCCCGATGAGTCAATTGACCAAATGCCATGCACAGAAATTGTTTCCAGCATGTCAGATTTTGAACTTTGAAATCTCCATTATACCGTTTAACACAATACTTAAAAACATGATAAGGAGCGAAGTCCATAACCTGAGCGAAAACCATCTTCCCTGTGTTCATGGCCAAAGTTTTCGGCTAATAAACACAAAATGTTTTTCAAATCATTGCTCGATCAAAAACTCAGCAAATGCAGTAATAACAAGGGTTTCAAAGAACTTATTTTAATAACAACGCAACGCTAGTGACTTTTTTTAATAAATTCGCAAAATATGACAATAGAAGATTTACAGACCGGCGTACCCATAATAGATACGCGCAGCTTAGTGGATAAGGTCGAATTTTATCTGATTGATCTTTTCATCCGGAAAAAATTAAATCCGGGTGATTTGATTCCGAAGGAGATTGAATTGGCTAGTTCGCTGAGAGTTAGCCGTACAGTGATTCGCGAATCACTGAACCGGCTGAAGACCATGGGCCTGATTGAGTCTGTCAAGCACAAGGGGACCATCATTAAAAGTCCCGATCTGTCAGAAATACTGCAAAAGACTTTGATCCCAAATATCCTCGACCAAAGTACCTTGAAAGACATCTTCGAGATGCGGCTGGTCATTGAGGTGGGGATGGCCGACCTGGTGGTTCAACGGGCAACAAAAGAGGATATCAACGCGCTGTACGAAATTATCAAGGACGAAATATCTCCGTCCAAGGAGACCCTGTTCGATATTGACCACGAAGTCAGGTTTCACGGAAAGTTGTATGAGATGACGAAAAATGAAACCCTGCGGGGATTTCAGAAAATGCTTCTACCCGTCTTCAACTACGCCTATTCAAGCGGACTGATCAATAAAAATCTGGCGAACAAACACTTTCTCTCCCACAAGGATCTAGTCGATGTGCTCAGCAAGGGGGACGCCGAACATTTTACCCAGGCCATGCGGATGCACCTGGAAAACCATTACAGCAGGCTGTTCAGCATGGACACTGAATAATGTGCTAATTTGCTAATGTGCAAATATGCTAATGTGCAAATATGCTATTGTGCGAATGGGGGATTGGATTTGAAGGCCTGATGGTGTCAATGTTGACTACAAACTGATTCACACTCACTATAATTTATTAGTAGACTGAAAGAACAAATAATTAACTAAGCGCCATTAGGACATTAGCACATTATTCTTCCTCCATCTTGTGCAAATGCAGATCCAGCGCCTTTACTGAGATTTGTATTTCCAGAATCGAGAGACCAAGGGAGATGATAAGCAACAACAGCGCCACACCAAAAACCCAGAATGCTCCGTCCGGATATCCCATATATATCAGGAACATCGTCAATACACACAAAAAAAGACTGGTTACCCCAAAAATCTGCATGTTCTTGGTTAGGTAGAGCCTCCTGCGCAAATTGGCAATCTGCCCCAAAAGCATCCTGTCCTTGTTCTTTTGAAACTTGGCATGCAAATCCCTGATCAGGGCTGCATATCCCAGGAACCGATTGGTATAGGCCAGCAGTATCAGGGAGATGGCAGAGAACAAAAGTGCGGGCGTGGTGAGGGTGAATTCTTTCATTTGTCAAATCTTCAGGGATGTTGGACTGTGGAAATAAGGGACTGTAAGACTGAGGGACTAAGGGACTGAGAGACTAAGGGACTTGGGGACTAAGAGACTGGGAGACTTGGGGAGTGGTTATGCGGACCATTTATCTGGGCTCAGAATCATCGTAATAATTTGTTTCTCTAATTGTTCGTACTTTTCATCAAGTTCTTTTAAGGCCGTCTCATCCAAATATCCAAAAGCCAAGGCAAAACTTAGCCACACCTGTGTTTCTGCAGCCTCTCCTTCACTATCTGATAGTTTGGCAACAAATGCTTTAGGATACCTCCGTTTTCTAAAAGCTTCAGCGATATTCGCAGATACGGAACGTGAACTTCTTCTAACTTGATCAGTCAAGGAAAATCTCTCCTCAGGAGGAAATCCTATCGACAATTGATGAATCCGAAGTGCCAGTTCAAAAGAGCACCTAAATACATTCAGATCTTTGTGAGAACGAATTTTCATTAGCGAATTGCCTTGAATTATTCAAAAAATCAAATACTTAATTATCTTAAATATACAATATTTTTACGAATAATCCAAAGCAACCACTCCCCAAGTCTCTTCGTCCCCTAGTCTCTTAGTCTTCCTGGTCTTTACTTCAGCAGCTCCCCAATCTTTTCCCTCAGTTTATCCCCGCGCAGGTTTTTACCTATAATTTTTCCGGTCTTGTCGAGCAGCAGGTTGGCAGGGATTGAATTGATGCCATAAATTTTGGCAGTGGCATTGCTCCAGCCCTTCAGGTCGGAAACCTGGGTCCAGGTCAGTTTGTCGGAGGCAACAGCTTTCAGCCATTTGGCTTTGTCTGTGTCGTAAGAGACACCCATTACATGGAACCCTTTTGCATTGAAGTCTTTCCAGACAGCTACCACATTGGGATTCTCCCCACGGCAAGGACCGCACCAGGATGCCCAGAAATCAACCAGGGTATATTCGTGTTTGGAATAAACATCTGAAAGCTTCACGGGATTTCCAATGGAATCATTTTGAGTAAAATCGGGAGCAATCTTACCCACCGAAACCGATTGAAGAACAAGTACGTGATCGGCAAGCGACTTGGCACTTTTGCTTTTCATCACTTCGGGAGAGAATTTCTTCAAATAGCCATCGATCTCTTCTGCCTCCATCCCATACTGGATACGGCTCAAGATTACAGGTGCCACGAAAGAATTTGGGCTTCCGGTTATGAAATCCTTGAAGACCGCGGTCTGTACATTGTCAAGCGAGTCCAGTTGTTTCTCATATTTGGCCTGATCTGCAGCATTGTCGGCTTTCTTGGCATCATTGTACTTGCCATAGATATCCTTCATCTTCTCATTGAGGATATTTCCCTTGGCATCCAGCGCCTTCAGCTCATCCTGGCTGGTTGAACCCGTGATGGTGGCATTTCTCAGATCATCACTCATTCCGGTAATCTGGATGGCCTTGTTCTCCAACAAGATCGGAATTTGCTTTCTTTCACCCAGCACGACCGCATATTGGTCGGGCACTTCGATGGTCCCTTTCAGGATGAATTTTCCGCTGACACTTTTTGCGGAATCAATGATGACGGTCTCACCACCGACACGCTGTTTCAGGTAAACGGTACCATCCGTCAATCCGCCGATGTTTCCACTGATGGTAAATTTCGGACCCTGGTTACAAGCCACCAGCAAGGTTGCGAACAAGAATAAATAAACGAGGTTTTTCATGATAAATTATGTTTGATGAGAGATAAGTTATGAGATATAAGTTATGAGATATAAGATGTGAGATATAAGATGTGAGATTGGAAATAAAATAATTTCAAAGATAGAAGCGTCTAATCCTTGCCTCCCTAATCTCATGTCTCATATCTTATATCTCATATCTAGTTTAAACGTCACAGATAAGAATGCACTTTTTGAGCGAAGCAAGCTTGTCGGGATTGGTCGGAACAAATTCCTGCCCGACAAATCCTTTGTATCCGGTATCCACGATGGCCTTCATGATGGCAGGATAGTAAAGTTCCTGCGTTTCATCCAGCTCATGCCGGCCGGGAACCCCACCCGTATGGATATGCCCGATGTATTTGCTGAATTTTCGGATGGTATCGATCACATTCCCCTCCATGATTTGCATGTGGTAGATGTCGTACAGCAGCTTGAATCTATCGGAACCAACCATTTCGCAAAGCGCAGCTCCCCATGCAGTTTTGTCGCACTGGTAGTCCTTGTGCCCGTAGCTGTTAAGCAGTTCCATGATGATAGTGACTCCGTGTTTCTCTGCCAGCGGGGTGAGCCTACGCAATCCCTTGGCACAATTGATCAGCCCTACCTGATCGTTCAGCCCCTCCCGGTTTCCGGAGAAGCAAATCAGGTTGGGAACCCCGGCTGCGGCAGCCTTTGGGATCATAGATTCAAAATCGGCAACCAACTTGTCATGATTTTCGATCCTGTTAAATCCTTTTGGAATGCCCCAATCCGTGGCATAGCCAACCGCACATTTCAGCCCGTGGGAATTCACAGTGGCCCAGTCCTTTTCGTTGAGCAGTTCGACAGATTCGAGCCCCATCTCCTTGCAGGCTTTTGCCAGATCATCCAGCGGGATATCTCCATAGCACCACTGGCTCACGGAATGATGGATGTTCCCCTTTAATCCGCCAGCAGATGCCTCCGCTGCACGGCTTTCCTGAAAAGGAAAACCGGTTGCCGTCAAGGCCGCTGTGGCAGCCACCGAACCGATCATATTTCGTCTGTTCATAATTGCTGTTTTCTTTTGGATTGCACGAATTTAATAATTTTTAAATGTAAATTTATCTTCCGATATTTGAATGCTTCAGTTCGCTACTACTACAACTACTATACGCCATGAAATACCTTAATCGCCAATCACTTACGATTGTTTTGATTTTTTGTGCAATCAGGGTTTCTGCTCAAATGCACAATTTCTCCCAAACTTCCATTTATTGTTCCGACAAGAAAAATGTCCAGCTTCTCAAGGCTGCATCCGTTTTGCAGGAGGAACTTCAGCTGCATACCTCCCTGTTTTCGGCCTTCGCCGTAAAGCCGGATGCCAGGGAAAAGCCATTGATCATCGTTTGCCTCGAAAAAGATCTGCTGAAATTGCCTGGCGGAACGGCCAAACAGATGGAACCACTCTCACCTACCGGGAAAGATGGATTCAAAATTTCGCTCATCAATTCCCAATGTCTGGTCATTGCAGGCCACGATGAAAGAGGCGCACTCTATGGCGTAGGTTATGCCTTACGGAAAATGGAACTCTCCGAGCATTCGATTCTTGTTCCCGAAAAAATGGCTATTTCCTCGACACCAGTCTATCCTATTCGGGGACATCAACTGGGCTATCGGCCCAAAACCAATGCTTACGATGCCTGGAGTGTCGCACAATACGACAGGTACATCCGCGATCTGGCGCTTTTTGGGGCCAACAGCATCGAGATCATGCCACCCAGAACCGACGACGATGCCACCAGTGTCAACATGAAACTACCTGCCATCCGGATGATCGTCGAACAGTCCCGCATTTGCAAATCCTATGGACTGGATGTCTGGATGTGGTATCCAAACATGAACAGCGACTACAGTTCTCCCGATTCCGTCAAATTCGAACTCGCCGAACGCGAAAAGATCTTCTCCCTGCTTCCCAAACTGGATGCCCTTTTTGTTCCGGGCGGTGATCCCGGCGACCTGGAACCCGATCCTTTGTTTAAATGGTTGGATCAAGAGGCAGTCGTTTTGAAAAAGTACCATCCGAATGCAAAAATATGGGTATCTCCACAGGCTTTCAAACCAAGTACCGTCTGGTATGGCAATTTCTTCAGCCATATCAATGCGAAACCGGAATGGCTGGGTGGAGTGGTGTATGGCCCCTGGATCAAAATGCCATTACCGGAAGTTCGCAGGGTAACCGATTCCTCCATACCCATCCGCCTTTATCCCGACATTACTCACAGCTACAGCTGCCAATATCCGGTTCCGCAGTGGGATCTTGCCTTTGCGATGACCCTCGGCCGCGAATGTATCAATCCCCGCCCAACGGATGAAAAACTGATTCACAACCGTTTTGCCGCACTGGCACAGGGAAGTATCAGCTACTCAGAAGGTACCAACGACGACGTAAACAAATTTATCTGGACCGGCCAGGACTGGAATCCCGAAACTCCGGTAACCGAAACCTTGCGTGATTATGCCAGATATTTCATCGGACCAAAGTATACCGAAGGGGTAACCCGCGGTCTGCTGTCACTCGAAGAGAATTTCCGTGGACCGCTCCTGTCCAACGAACAGGTTGAAAAAACTCTGCAACAATGGCAGGACATGGAAAGTTCAGCTTCCACGGCAGTATTGTCCAACCCAAGGTTCCAGAGCGGACTGATCAGGGCTTATTTCGATGCCTATACCCAACGTCGGCTCCGCTACGAAACAGCCCTCGAAAGTCAGGCACGTTCAATTCTTGAGAATGCAGCCTCCGCCGGATCGATAAATTCGATCGGAGAGGCACGAAACACCCTGATTCTGGCCAGGGAAAAACCAATCGCCCAGCCGCTCAGAAGCCGTTGCTTTTCGCTGGCTGACTCCCTTTTCAGAAGCTTCGGAGCCCAACTTACGATGGAAAAGCACCATGCCATGAGTGGAAGGGGAAATTTCATCGACAACATGGACATCCCCGTCAACGATGCGCTCTGGTTGCTCGATCAATTAAACAGGATTGAAAAGCTGCCTAATGAGACACAACGACTGGATGAACTTCATACGATGCTTCACAGAACAGATCCGGGTCCGGGCGGATTCTACGATCACTTGGGCAGTCCAACCTCCTGGAAAAGAATCAAAGCCCAAAAGAGCTGGCAGGAGGATCCAGGCAGCCTCGAATCACCACGCGTCAGTTTTGGCGTTGGATTGAAAGGCGTCGAATGGGTAGACGAGATCGTAGCAAAAGGATTTGAAGGACAAACTACCCCTCTCGCATGGATGCAACAGATCAATTCGCTCTATTTTACTCCGCTGATCATGGAGTACACAGACCTTGATCCGAGCAGTACCTATATCCTCAAAGTGGCCTACACCGGGCGATTCCGCTCCAAAATGAAGCTCGAAGCCAATGGCATCCTGATACACGACTTCATCCGCATGGGTACGAAGCCGATCTTCGAATTCAAACTCCCAAGGGAAGTCACCCGAACAGGTAAGGTAACCTTTACCTGGAACTGTGCCCAGAACGACAAGGGCGAAGGCGAACGCGGCTCGCAGGTGGCCGAGGTTTGGCTGAGCAGGGAGAAGGACTAGTAGGGTAAGAAGTGAAGAGTTATGAGTGAAGAGTTATGAGTGAAGAGTGGAGATCTGAGAGTTAATATAGCACCGGTAGAGACGCGGTATACCGCGTCTTGAAAACCAGGAATAGGATGATTAATCTGTAGGGGCAGCCCTTCATGGTTACCCAAAAAAATTTAACAACAAATTCCCTTCAATGGCATCCATCCAAAATCGAAAATCCAAAATACAATGAGACAACTAATTCTGTTTAACCTATTACTGGTTCTGGCGATGGGGGCCAAATGTGAAAAAGCACTGGTACCTAAGAAAATTATTCCTGGCCAATTCGTAAAATCCTGGCTTTTGCTGGGTCCTATTCCGCTGCAACTTCAGTCGGATCCCGACAAATCCTGGGATCACCTGCCGGGTTTCAAAACAGACTATCTGCAGAAATCTGGTGGTGAGACCAAACTCGTTGTCAAGGCAGGGGATCAGGTCAAGACAACCAATACAACTTTAAACTGGAAATACTGGCAATCTGCCGATTCGATCGTCGACCTGGCAGTTGCCCTCTCCAAATCCTACCCGGTTTTTGCCTATGCCTACACGGAGGTGGAAGCTTCAGAGACCGGAGTTCAGATGATTGGTTTGGGCTCCAACGATGGTGCACAGCTCTTTGTGAATGGAGCTACTGTATTCGATTACCCGGGTCAAAGGGGAATCAAAATCGATGGGGACCTGATTCCCGTTCTGCTGAAGAAAGGAACCAACAGCTTGTTGCTGAAGGTTGAACAACACGGCAACAAATGGGGATTCTGTCTCCGGTTTCACGACTTTTCGGCCGCCGGTGCCCTGGAAAGAGGGGATCTTTTCAAGGTATGGGCAGGTGAAACAGGGGTAGCCAGCGTCGTTTCGTCCTACCTTCCGGAAGTCCTGGATCATCTTATTCAAACTATAAACATCAGCATCAGCGATATCCACGGAAAAGAGATCCTGAAGGAAGCACGAACTTCCTCTTTTTGCACCCCGCTGAAAATTCCTTCCGCCAATTACCAACCTTACAGGGCAAACCTTGAGGTGCTGCTGAAATCTGGAGAGCTATTGAAAAAACCCATTGAATTTACGGCAGGTAAACGCATCGAATATGCCCTGTTTAGTCACGGGAAGACGGATTATCGCATCTCGCTTGCAAAAAATAGCTCCGAATCCGAAAATTGGGCTGCCAAAGAGCTGCAGCATTGGATCAAAGAGATGGGTGGCGTCGAACTTCCCCTTCTTCCTGCCGACCCCGACTGCAAAGGACCCCAAATCTTCATCGGCACCCCC
>CAINVV010000012.1 GCA_903854235.1 uncultured Bacteroidia bacterium
ATAAAGAAACAAACAATGAAAATCAGGACACTGATAAATGTATACATCTGGATTTAATTAAGCAATTTTTTAATCTCTTCAATTTGCTCGGCAAAATAAACACTTTTTTCGGGAAATTTCAAACTTAACCGCTTAAAAGAGTCAATTGCTTTCTGATAATGGCCCTGCTTGAGGTATATCCTTGATAATGTTTCCGTTATAAACTCGTCGTTTTCGGCTTCCGTCTCCTCTCTCAGCTCGAACAGCTCATTTTCTGGGGATGAAATCTCTTTCAATGGCTGTATCGACGGATTTACTTTGATGAATTGATCGATTAAATCCACTTTCCCTTCTGCATTTAATTCAAGTGCCTCCTTTTGAACAGGTTTGACGGCATTTTCGAGACCGCTGCCAGAACTGTGTGACTCTTCCGAAATCTCCGTCTGATCGAAGCTCAGTAGATCAAAATCGATGAGCTCCCCTCCAGAGGGATCCGAGCCAATGAGCTCCGAAAATTCGGACTGTGTGACCTGTGTTTCATCGGACAGCTCAAAAAGTGATGCTGTCTCCTGATTTCTTGGTTCAACCGGCGATTCCTGTCTTGCGGAGGATACAACGGCAGTTCTGGGTTGAAGCAGCCGATACAAGATACTCCTGTCCGTTGCGTAAATGGAGCAGGTCTTTAAATAGGCCTCGTAACGAAAGTTGGCCTGAGAATGCAGGTTGTAGGTATATAGCAGTTGCGCCGTCTGAAAATAGGGAAATTCGTCTACGATCTCCTTCAAATCGGCAATGGTTTGATCCTTGAGCAAACCAGGTCGCTCGATAAACTGAATCAACTGATCTTTGGTTACTGACATATCAGATTTTTCTGTGTGTATCAAACTGCTGCTTTTCAGCAAGCAATGAAAATTAATTTTCCCCTGCCAAACTCTTTTACCAGTTGGCTACTGATTTATTGAAAATATCTTCCGTAAGCTGTTGAACGATCACCTGTACTGCTTCACTCTCTATTTGGTTGATGGTTTTGTTGCTATCCCAGTCGTAGTAGGCAGAGAAGGTCGTATTGAAATCCTGATCGTGGTTTTTGTTGTTGACAAATATGACTTTCACGGTCACCGTCAGACGGTTCATAGAAGCAAAGTCACGACCGGTATCACTCTTTTGAATCGAAAGCGGACGTACATCGTAACCCGTGATTTCACCGGAAAATTCAAGATCCCCCTGATCCGTATTCAACGTTAATCCGGTTTCGTTGACAAATTTATCCTTCATCGCCTCCGTGAAGGTTTGACTTAGGGTCGGATTGATCACCCTGGACCTGTTTCTGAAATAATCAACAAATACGCTTTTGACATCCGGACTTATGGAAGCACCGCTTAGGGAGTATTTGATTTTGCAGCCCGATCCAATGACGAGGAGCAGTACCATCAGCACCATTTGAACCTTGAAAAAGGAGGAATTAATTTTCATTTTTGCGTTATGTTGTATTCTTTGATCTTTCGGTAGAGGGTTCTTTCTGAAATGCCCAACTCCTCTGCGGCCAGTTTTCGCTTGCCGCTGTGTCTTTCCAAAGCTTTATTAATCAGTTCCATCTCCTTCTCTTCAATGGAAAGAGACTCTTCCACAAACTCTTCGGTATCCTGGATGTGCGTCCTCACATTTGGCTTCAGATAGCCTGGGAATTGCGCCTCTTCAGGGTCAATGATTTTTTTTCCATCGTGATACAGCTGCATGAAACCATCATCCGGAGTTTCCGTGTGCACGGCAGCGGGGCTATAATCTACAAAATGGCTGAATTTCTCTTTCAGGTCGTCCAGCTCTTTCTTCAGTCCGATCAGCGCATTGAGCATCATGGTCCTTTCATTTTCCATCGCCCTGGCATCAGCCTCTTTGTGATAGAGCGCAGGCAGAAACCCTGTCTCCTCAGATGGTATGTAGTGGATCAACTTCTCTGCGGTAATATCCCGTTCCGTCTCGATAATAGAAATCTGTTCGGTGATATTTTTCAGTTGCCTGACATTGCCTGGCCACCGGTAACCCAGAAATATCTTTTGCGCCTCTTCATTCAACCGAATGGAAGGCATCTTGTATCGTTCAGCAAAATCATTTGCAAATTTCCGGAAAAGCAACAACACATCCATACCCCGCTCCCTTAGGGGCAATACCTTGATCGGAACCGTATTCAGCCGGTAATAAAGATCTTCCCTGAATTTTCCTTCCCGAATGGCATGGGTGAGGTCAAAATTGGTCGCAGCAATCACCCGAACGTTGGTTTTTTGAACCTGGGAAGATCCAACCCGGATAAATTCGCCGGTTTCGAGTACCCGAAGCAGTCTGACCTGCGTGGAAACCGGCAATTCACCGATCTCATCGAGAAACAGGGTACCCCCATCGGTGACTTCAAAATATCCCTTTCGGTCGTTGAGTGCCCCCGTAAAAGAGCCCTTCTCGTGTCCGAACAGTTCTGAATCAATCGTCCCTTCCGGGATGGCCCCGCAGTTGATGGCGATGTACTTGCCGTGCTTTCTGGCCGAATAGTGATGGATGATCTGTGGAAAAGATTCCTTGCCCACGCCACTCTCCCCGCTGATAAGCACAGAGAGATCTGTCGGAGCCACCTGCAGCGCAATTTCGATGGCCCGGTTAAGTCCGGGAGCGTTCCCAATGATGCTAAACCGCTGTTTAATCTCCTGTATATCCATGCAATCAACAAACTATTTGGAACTACAAATTTAGCATTTATCTGGGAATATCCGACAAAATAAGCCGAGGCAAAGCAATTGGCAGAATAAGATTCCTTCGCCCCGCAGCGATGAAATTTTCGGTTTTCGGTTTTCGGTTTTGGTGGAACGACCCATCCCTATTTGCTTAAATTAAACAAAAACAGTTTGGTGGTGATGGGGTGATGAGACGTAGCATGCAACGTCTCTACCATTGCATTTGCCAACAGTACTGGGAGGAAGACCCGGCAGGTCCTATTCTAACTTGCAATGTCCTGTCCTCAACTCATCACTCCTAACTCTTAACTCATAACTTCCCCAAACTCTTTCTTTCCTGTGCTCATGTAAGAAACTATCCTTATTTTTGCACATCAGATAATCTGCGGCCTCCCGAATGTTGCACAAAATACCATTCCAGATGAAAAAATTTATTGCCATCATCCCCTCCAGATTTGGTTCTTCCCGTTTCCCCGGGAAACCACTGGCCGATATTGCCGGAAAGTCGATGATCCAACGGGTCTATGAGCAGGTGATTCAGGCGGTGGAGGAGGCCTGGGTTGCAACCGACGATGAGCGCATCGCAGAAGAAGTGCGCCGCTTCGGTGGCAAGGCCGTGATGACCTCAAGCGATCACCGGAGCGGCACCGACCGATGCGCCGAAGCCGTCCGAAAAATTGAGGCAGAAACGGGAACCAAATTTGAGGCAGTCATCAATGCACAAGGCGACGAACCCTTTATCCATCCCGATCAAATTTCGGCGCTGCTAAGACCTTTTCTGGATGATCCAGATACGGAGATTGCCACACTGATCCAGCAAATCCGTGAAACGGAGGTGCTTTTCAACCCGGCAGAGGCAAAAGTGGCCTTGGACGTTCATGGTAATGCACTTTTTTTCAGCAGAATGCCCATTCCGATGGTATTCAAATCGGAGGAGAACGATTGGATTAACAAATTCAGTTACCACTGCCACGTGGGCATCTATGCCTACCGTACCGACATTCTGCAAAAATTGAGCAACCTTCCAGAAGGAATGCTGGAAAAAGCGGAATCTCTGGAGCAATTGCGCTGGCTGGAGAATGGCTACAAAATTAAAACGGTCCTGACAGACCATGCCACCGTCGGGATTGATACCCCGGAAGACCTGCGCAAAATCGTTGCCGAAGGCGTTGAAAAATATTACGCCGGACGTTAATCTTCGTTTATTGTGCTAACTTTATCCTAACATAAAAGGTTAAATGCTATGGAAGTGCCTCGGTTGGTCAGAGAGGATCCTTATTTACAGCCGTATACTTCTGATTTCCTGCGTTGGGCTGAGAAATACCGATCCAAAGAAAAGGAGTTACTTGGAACCAAATCCTTGCAGGAATTTGCTTCCGGACACGACTATTTCGGTCTTTTCAAAACGGATCACAACTGGATTTTCCGCGATTGGGCTCCAAACGCGACCGCCATCTACCTGATAGGAAATTTCAATGACTGGAAAGACCGTCCAGATTTTGAACTTAAGCAGGTGGGTAATGGTTCCTGGGAGGTGGAAATACCACTCTCAGCCATTCACCATGGTGATCTTTACGCCCTTTCGATGCATTGGCAAAATGGCTCCGGCAAACGGATCCCCGCCTGGGCCCGGCGAGTGGTCCAGGATTCATCCACCAATATTTTCAACGCCCAGGTATGGGAACCCAAGGACTCCTTCCATTTTACCCATCCTTTCAAGCCCGCCTCCGAGGCGCCGCTTATCTATGAATCCCACGTTGGAATGGCGGGCGAAGAACCCCGCGTCCACACCTACAACGAGTTTCGTTACGAAATTCTGCCCAGAATCAAGGCTGCGGGGTACAACACCATTCAACTGATGGCCATCCCGGAGCATCCTTATTATGGAAGTTTCGGGTACCATGTCTCCAGCTTCTTTGCCCCCTCTTCCAGATTTGGAACCCCGGAGGAGTTGAAACACCTGATAGATGAGGCCCACGGAATGGGTATGGCCGTCGTAATGGATCTGGTTCATTCCCACGCAGTTAAAAATGTGGTCGAAGGTCTCGGCTTGTACGATGGATCCCGGACCCAATTCTTTCACGAAGGGGCAAGAGGCGAACATCCCGCCTGGGATTCCTACTGTTTCAACTACTCCCGAAATGAGGTTCTTCACTTCCTGTTGTCAAATATCAAGTATTGGCTGACAGAATTCCGGTTCGATGGATTCCGGTTCGACGGAGTGACCAGCATGCTCTATTTTGACCACGGACTGGGGAAAGCCTTCACAAATTACGGGGACTATTTCACCCCGAACCTCGACGATGAGGCCATTGTCTACTTTATGCTTGCCAACAAACTGGCCCACGACATCAACCCAAGAATGCTCTCCATTGCCGAAGAGATGAGCGGTCTCCCCGGCCTTGCGGCACCGCTAAGCGATGGCGGACTTGGTTTCGATTACAGAATGTCGATGGGCGTTCCCGATTTGTGGATCAAACTGATCAAGGAACAGCAAGACCAGGAGTGGAATGTGGGTCACCTGTTCCACGAATTGACCGCCCACCGCCCGGAAGAGAAGGTGGTGAGCTACGTCGAAAGTCACGACCAGGCCATGGTTGGCGACAAAACCATCATCTTCAGACTGATCGACAAGGAGATGTATTACAGCATGCGCAAGGATCAGCCCAACCTGACCGTCGACAGGGGAATCGCCCTGCACAAAATGATAAGGTTGGTGACCATCGGATGTGCAGGAGGTGCCTACCTCAATTTCATGGGGAATGAATATGGACATCCGGAGTGGATCGATTTTCCCCGCGAAGGGAACGACTGGTCCTACCAGCACGCCCGCAGGATCTGGAGCATCGCGGAATCACCCGAATTGAAATTCCACTGGCTGTTGGATTTTGATAAGGAGATGATTCATCTTTTCAAAAGGGAACATATTCTTGATTCACCGGAGATTTGGCGCATTCACGACAACATGCCGGATCAGGTGCTTGCCTTCAAGAGAAAGGATCTGCTCTTCGTCTTCAACTTTAATCCGGACAAATCCTTCGAGAATTACGGTATTTATTGCGACCCGGCAAAATTCAAGGTGATCCTTCAAACGGATGCCCATCAATTTGGAGGGTTCAACCGCATTGATGAACACATGACCTATTATTCCCTGCCCGAAAGCGGACTTGGATCTCCTCACCAGCTGAAGCTCTACCTTCCGGCCAGAACTGCCATTGTACTAAAGCAACAAGCATACACAAAGGTGCGCTAGAAAAATTATATTTGCAAAATTGCAGGAATAGTCCTCATTTACCATTTTTACATTATGAAGGTCATAGATCTTATACAGCCATTTAAAAAAACAATCTTTTCTTTCGAGTTACTCCCTCCGCTGAAGGGGCAGAATGCCACCAGGCTGTATGAGACCATAGATGAACTGATTGAGTTCAATCCGGCCTACATCAATCTCACCACCCACCGCGACGAGATCGAATACCGTCCGCTGGAAAACGGATTGCTCGAGAAGAAAATCGTACGCAAACGTCCGGGAACAGTAGCCATTGCCGCTTCCATCCAGCACAAATACGGCATTCCGGTCGTACCGCATATCGTCTGCGGAGGATTTAACAAGGAGGAGACCGAAAATATGCTGATCGACCTCAACTTCCTTGGCATCAAAAATATTTTGGCCTTGCGGGGTGACGGGCTGAAATCCGAAAATTTTTTCGTGCCGGAGAAAAACGGCCATGCTCATGCCAATGAACTGGTGGAACAGATTGTTCATCTGCGCGAAGGCAAATACCTCGATCCTGATCTGAAAAATAAATCCTCTCTCGATTTTTGCATCGGGGTGGCCGGGTATCCGGAGAAACATTCCGAAGCCTCCAATCCCGAAACCGATCTTTTTTACCTGAAACAAAAAGTCGAGGCAGGTGCCTCCTACATCGTCACCCAAATGTTTTTCGACAACAAAAAATACTACCATTTTGTGGATCGCTGCCGGGCTGCCGGGATTACCGTTCCCATCATTCCGGGCATTAAACCGCTTGCGCTGATGAACCAGATCACGATGCTTCCCAAAATCTTCAGCATCGATATCCCGGAAGAATTTGCCGCTGAAGTCAGAAAATGCAAAACCAACGAAGAGGCCAGACAGGTTGGTACCGAATGGGCCATTCTTCAGGCCAAAGATCTGATTGCAAACAAGGTGCCCTGTCTTCACATCTACACCTACGGAATAACCGACAACACCAGACAAATCGCCAAAACCCTCCTATAACTCCACCCTCATGCACCAGCTGGTTTTTGCCACCAACAATCCACACAAACTGAGGGAACTGGAAGAGATCCTGAAAGGGGAGTTCACGTTGCTGAGCCTCAACGATATCTCCTGTACGGACGATATTCCTGAGACCGGGGATACCCTGGAGGCCAATGCCTCCCAAAAATCCTTTTACATCTGGGAGCGCTTCGGAATAGATTGCTTCTCTGATGACAGTGGCCTCGAAGTCGAAATACTCAACAACGAACCAGGCGTACACTCAGCCAGATATGCCGGCGAATCGAGAAATGCCGATGAGAATGTATCGAAGCTCCTCTTCGAATTGGAAGGCAAAAAGAACCGGAAAGCCCGATTCCGTTGTGTGATTTCCCTGATCATCCAGGGTAAGGAGTTTCTCTTTGAAGGCAGGGTCGACGGTGAGATCCTGACTGAAAGGAAGGGGGAAGGTGGTTTCGGGTACGACCCCGTCTTCTCTCCGGTCGGATTCGACCAGTCTTTTGCCCAGATGGATGCCGATCTCAAAAATGGGATGAGCCACCGCGGGCGTGCGGTTCAAAAGCTGGTTGCCTTTCTGACGCAAACGCACAATTCCCTGCACGACAGGTCATGAAACCCATTATCTGCCTCCTGGTTTTGCTCTCCGGGCTGGCTTCTGCCCAGAACTACTCCGGGACGTGGAGTGCACACGTATCCTTTACACCTGTTATTTGTGTCACAGAAACTGCCGAAGCGATCGCGACGGTTACCTCCAACGGCCTCCTCTTGTCCGACAAAAAAGATGGCCATATCACCACCAGAACCAAAGTGAATGGATTAACCGGATCAGGTATTTCGGCCCTCGGCTATGCCTCCGGACCAAATTATTTGCTGGTCGCCTATGAAGATGGCAACCTGGATCTGCTCCAAAACGAAAAGATCATCAAACTGCCCGATCTTACCAGAAAGAGCGGTCTGCCCGACAAAACCATTCACAAAGTCATCTGCGAGGGCAATTTTGCCTACCTCTGCTGTGCCTTCGGAATTGTCAAAGTTGACCTATCGAAGCAGGAAATTGCCGAAACCTGGTACTTTAACATCGGGAACGGACAAGTTGCTGCCTACGACCTGATCCCCTATGGCGGAAGCTGGTACGCGGCTACCGGAAGGGGCATCTTCAGGGGTGACAAGCAGAACAGCAACCTGCAGGATTACAGAAACTGGCAGTTGCAGTCGGCACTCCCTCAACCGGATGCAATATTTTCCTCCTTCTCGCTTGCCGGCGGATTGCTTTTCACCCTCGATCAAAGCAACGACAGGTTGCTTGCCTTTGACGGGAAAAGCTGGTTGCCGAAATATCCTGAAATTAAAAAAATCCGTAAAATAAAAGCCTCCGCAACAGGGCTGATCGTTCTGACAGATGCGGGAATCTGGCTGACAAGTCTGGCCGGTAATAGCCTGATCAATGCCTATCAACCTGTCAACAGCCAAGTTCTGATGGATCCAAGGGATGCCCTGACGGATCAAAACGGCACCCTTTGGATCGCCGACCACAATTCGGGCCTGATGCATCAGGTTGCAGGTTCCTTTCAACAACTCTCCGCCAATGCCCCGGGCAGCAATCAGATCACTGCACTCAAGGCAGGAACGGAGGATATTTTTGCGGCCACAGTTTCTACCAATTCAGCCGGCATTCCGGAAGCAGCCATCTCCATCTACCAGGCAGGCATCTGGCAAAATTTCACGGCTGCCGACGACGCCGGACTCAAATCCGTCCGTCCCATTACCGCTTTTGCCCCCGACAAGAGCCACCCCGACGAATTTTGGGCCTCCACTGCCGGCTCTGGTTTGCTCCTTTTTCAAAAAAATAGGGTAGCAAACCATTACAATGAACTCAACTCCCCCCTCGGTGCAATCAATGGTTCCTGTGTGGTGAATGGACTGACCCTTGACAGCGAGAACAACCTCTGGTACACCAACCCTACCGGGAAGGTAAGGCTTGGAAGCCGTTCCGCTTCCGGTATTTTTTCCACCCTCAACTATCAGGGAATGGGTTATTCGGCTTCTCCTACCGGGGATGTGCTGGTATCCTCCTCTGCCATTCACTGGGTTGTGCTTCCGGATGAAGGATTGTTTGCCTTTAAAATAAACGGAATTACCGCCAACAGCTCATCCGATCCAACCAGAAAATTTGCGGTCCAAAGTCGCTTCAGCAATGGCTCCACCACCCTGATCACGGCCTTCAGCCAAATCTCTTCGGTAACGGAAGATCTCAATCATGAGCTCTGGGTCGGCACCGGGAGCGGGGTGGTGGTCTACAGCAATCCTGACAAGGTATTTGATCCCGGTGATTTCTACGCGACCCAACCATCGCCCGACGATGGTTCCGGTATCTTCAAACCGATCCTCGAAAAAGAAAAAATCACGGCAGTGGCTGTCGACGGCGGAAACAGAAAATGGATTGGCACTACCAATTCGGGTATTTTTCTCTTCACGGAGGAGGGGGAGCACCTGCTTCGTCATTTCGACAGCAAAAATTCTCCACTGCTCTCTGATCAGATACTTTCCCTGGCCATTGCACCTCAGAACGGGGAGCTATTTATCGCCACCGACAAGGGATTGTTCTCCTGCAAAAGTGATGCAACCACAGGCAGGAGCGACTTTAGCAAGGCCTATGTATGGCCCAATCCGCTACGTGAAACGTATGAGGGAGGAGTCACCATCGACGGACTTGCCGAGAGTACTGATGTCCGGATCACGGATGTGGCAGGAAATCTCGTTTACAAAACGACCTCCCTGGGCGGGAGAGCCCTCTGGAACGCCCGAAATGCAAAGGGAGACAGGGTATCCACCGGTGTGTACCTTATTTTTTGTAGCTCGGGGCAGCCAAAGGCATCAAAAATTATTAAATTGCTGGTAATTCATTGAGGAAATATGTTCAGCAAGAGTGAAGGAATCGTTTTGCATAGCCTGAAATATGGCGATACCGGAAGAATCGTAACGGTCTATACAGAAGCTTTTGGGAGATGCTCCTTCCTGCTTCAAGGACTTCATGCCAAAAAATCTGCCAACAAGGCTAACCTCCTGCAACCACTCTTTTTGCTCGAGCTGGAAATGGACTACAGGCAGGGAAGAACCCTCCAGCGGGCGAGGGAACTCAGAATCAGCCATCCTTACCATACGGTCCCTTACGACATCGTAAAATCTTCACAAGCCATTTTCCTGGCCGAATTTTTATACAAGGTACTCAGAGAAGAGGAGGCCAGAACTGAGCTTTTTCAATTTCTGAGCCACTCCTTTCAGATCCTTGACCTTCTTCAACCGGGTGCCGCCAACTTCCATCTGCTCTTTCTCCTCCAACTTTCCCGATACATGGGATTTGGTCCAGGAAACAATTACGCCATCGACAGACCATTTTTTGATATGGCCTCCGGCAGTTTTTCGGGAATTAAACCCATTCATCCAAATTACCTCAACGCAGGAGAGAGCAAAGTATTTGCGGAAATGTTGGAGGTCTCCTACGAAGAGTCGGGTCGGGTTGTCCTAACTGCCACCCTTCGCAACCAGCTGCTGCTAAAAATTATAGACTACTACTCCCTGCATCTCGGAATCACTGTTCAGGTAAAATCTCTGGAGGTCCTACACGAGCTTTTTTCGTGAATCATTCCGATTTTTCAGGTTCCTGCAAATTAATAAAATTGTCAATTTGCCGTATCATCCTGTTTTACTGATTATTAATAATTGCAAATTCCACATTTGCGATTCTTGACTGTTTCCCATTTTATTTAATATAAAATGCAAGGGAAAGGCTCTATTTTCGTTTGTTGGATTGCCATTCACAATTTTTTCAGTACTTTTGCAAGATATTAAATTCAGTATGACCGTAACAAAACTTCCTACGACGAAGAAGAACATCTTCGTTACAATGATGGAGATTGCAGAGGAATACAAGGCGACCAATCTTGTAGATCCAATGTCGGGTCTTCCTTGTCCGGATGATTTGATCAACCTTGTTGACAAATACATGCGGGCAGGAAACAACGACTTCTCTCCAAGTGAAGGGGTCGGTTCTCTGAGAGAGCAAATTGCTTCGATATTCAACCTTCAGAACAATACTGACTTACACGCCGAAACCGACCTTACCATCACCGCCGGCCCTCTGCAGGCCATGTCAACAGCCATCTCCACCTTTGTCAAGGAGGGAGATGAAGTAATCTTATTTGAACCTGTCCAGGAATCCTATGCCCAGTTGATTGAGATGACGGGGGGACGTCCGATCTACATCAACCTGAGATATCCGGATTACCGGATCGATTGGGACGAGGTAAAAAAGACGGTAACGACCAAGACCAAGATGATCGTTATCAACAACCCGCAGAACCCGATCGGTCAGATTTTCAGCCTCGAAGATTTTGACCAGCTCAAACGAATGACCAACGGAACCCGTCTGGTGATTCTCAGCAACGAAACTTTCGGGAACATCGTTTACGATGGCAACCGTTTCAACAGTGCGGTCTCCATTCCGGAACTGGCAGCCAAGAGCCTGGTCGTCTCCTCCTTTGGAGCCATGTTCAACATCAATGGCTGGGGAATCGGGTACATCGCCGGTCCGGAAAAATTGATGGCAGAATACCGTAAAACACAGCAATACCAAGGGTTCAGCGTCAATACGCCTGCCCAGTATGCCCTGGCCGAATATTTGAAGCAAGGACAGAATTTCAAGGAGATCAATGCCTTCTACCAGAGCAAGCGCGATTATTTCATCGAACTGATGGCGGGAAGCAAATTTGAACTGATTCCAACAAAATCAACCATTTATCAGCTTTTGGATTACAGCAAAATTTCAGACGAGCCGGATACCGAGTTTGTAATGAAACTGGCTAAGGAGTACCAGGTTGCCACCATCCCCTTCTCCGCTTTCATGCATGAGAAAACAAAGATGCAGATGATCCGGATCTGTTTTGCCAAAACCAACGATTTGCTGGAAGAGGCTGCCTACCGGCTGAAGAACGTACCAGTACGCTTCAACAAAGTTTAGCGTACTTCTAAACAGGTGGTACTCCAAGTACTTTTTTTACGGGGCCTCATAGTTCAAGGGATAGAACGGAAGTTTCCTAAACTTTAGATTCGCGTTCGAGTCGCGGTGAGGCTACAAATTAAAATCCAATCATCTGATTATCAGAGGTTGGATTTTTTATTTGCGCCATTTTTTCCAAACATATGCACAATTCGCAAATATTTTGAATAATAT
>CAINVV010000013.1 GCA_903854235.1 uncultured Bacteroidia bacterium
ATGCCATTTTTTATGGCGAGGTCATTTCAGGAGGCACCATGCCCAACCTGATGTATCGGACTACCTTTTCAGACATGGAATCGCACGATGCACACTGGGGTGCATTTGGCAAGAGCCCGGAATGGGTCAAACTGAAGGCAATGCCTCAATACTTGAATACTGTAGCCAAAGCGGTTAAGGTCTTGTTGCATCCGACTGACTATTCTGATCTTTAGTAAAATTTAAGAGGCAAAATTGAATCAATTTTGCCTCTTAAATTTATTCATCGTACCGCTCATTTGAGATACGCCGCAGGTATCTCCTTGATTTTTTCGATGGTAATGCTTTGGATGAACAACTCCCCACCTTCCGATTGAATCTGAATTTTTCCGCCGGAGAGCGGCAAGACCGAACCATCTTTTTCGATCTTGCCCGAATTGGAATTTACCATCACCACCGAACCATTTACCAAGTGCACTGAATTCCTTCCAAAACAATAGAGATCCACAACATTCCACTCCCCGGAAGGCTTCTCATGGTCGGCCATTTTCGAACAGTTCTTGGCAGGGAAATTGACTCCAAACTTCGAAACTACCCCATCCGGTGTATAATGAAAACTCTTTCCTTCCGCATCTTTTTGTGCGGAAATTTCGAAATAGCTATTGCCCATACAGTAGGAATCGCCCATTTTCCCCGTACAAAGCTGAAATTCGTGGGCACTCATCCAAACGCCGAGTCCTTCTCCGAACGGACCATAACTATGGTACAAAATCCCTGAGTTGAATTGTTTGTAGACCTTGGCACCCCACTTGAAAACCATCCTGAGGTGGTAGTTGGCATACTCCTTTTTAGTTGCCAGGGAACCATTTACTTCGCCCGAAATATGAAGAAAATTCTCTCCTTTCTCCGCGACAATGCCAAAAATAGCCCCTGGGGTTTTACCCGAATTGGGAGGCAAAGATATTTCCCAATTGCTCAGGTTTTTTTCATTGTAAATTTTGACCAATTTGGGTTTGGCCATCAAGGAAACCGGGAGTAGGATCGAAACAAGAAAAATAAGTTTTCTCATATTAAATATAGTTAAAGATGTTCGCGATAAAATCTAAACCAATCAAACACAGGATTTGCTTTTCTGACCTGGTTAGAGAACGAAAACAGCCGATCAGGAGCACCTCCCGCTGAGTATCATTTTAACAGATTCACTTTTTCGTGCCGGACGCCCTGGAGCAAGTCTCAAAAAAAACTGCCCCGAACCCGGAGCAGTTAAAAAAAATTCAATCAATTGTTTGAATCAATGCCCGTGAAGGATTTCCTGGGCTTTTTCCAATATCGTTGTGTCGTCCAGAAGAACGATACCCCCGTTGGGTCCTTGTTCAATATGCAGTCCTACGCTCTTGCCGTGGGCATAATTTGCTCCACCAAAATAATTCCTGACGGTCTCGACATCCAATCCCAACTCATCTGCGATGCGGTGCATTGAACCGTCAGGTAAAGTGTCTTTAATTTTTCTTAACTCATTAAATGTTATTTTTTCAGTCATTGCGTTGGTTTTTAAAAAGTTAATAAATATTCTTTTAGGAAGAACTCCATTTTTTTCATTTCAGTTCAGCCAAATTAATACTAATAGTTCAATGTTGTTTCCAAAATTTAGGTTCTCAGCAAGCCGACAAGAACAAATTTAGATTTTTTAACATTTAACAAGGAGGTCTGTACCTATTACCTATTGATACACACAGAATTAATTATTTGAGTGACTTTCCGAACAAGGAACTGTTATAAAACATGTTTATTTATCGTCCTTTGACAGGTTCTCCAGACTCGATGTAAAGTGCTTCCAAAAGTTTGGGACGCAGCCATAATTTGTTGATTTTATGGTTATCCCGACTGGGATATACCCTATTCGAAAGGAATACAAACATCAATTGGTTGACAGGATCTGCCCAGACAAAGGTTCCTGTATAGCCGGAGTGGCCATAGCTTTGCTCAGATACTACCATAGAGGGATATCGCTCCTTACCGGTATGAATGCTGGTTGGAATGCCAGGTTTATCGAACCCGAATCCCCTTCTGTTATTGGTTTTTTGAAAATGGCTGCTGGTCCAGTTTTTAACTGTTTCAGCGGAGATGAACCTTTCATTTCCATACTCCCCATTTTGAAGATAGAGTTGCATTACCTTTGCAACATCTCCTGCATTCCCAAAAAGTCCTGCATTCCCGGAAATACCGCCCATCAAGGCTGCAGTTTCGTCGTGCACATATCCCTGGAGCAACTCCTGCCTGAAACTACGGTCATTTTCTGTGGGTACAATTTTGTCTTTCTGAACGGTTGATGCCGGATGGTACCTCAAAGAGGAGGCGCCCAGTTTGGCAAACAGCCGTTTGTGCAGAAAATTTTCGAAATTTTCGCCCGACAAGTTCTCAATGATCCTCGGCAGGATGACAAAACCCAGGTCCGAATAGGCATATTTCTTGGATTTAAGCAGAGGGGAATCCTTGATGGCCTTGTAAACCGTATCCGGATAGCTATCGACCAGGTACAATCCCTCCGAAACCCGAAGACCAAATCCGGGCGTAGGTTGAAAGGCATAATATTCCGGTCTGAAGGCACCGTTTTGATCCAGCGTATGCGGCCACAATGTCACTCCTGCCCGCAGCCTTGCCTGATGCGACAGCAAATCTGCCACCAGTATTCCCTCCTTGTTGCTTCCTTTCCAGTCTGGCCAATATTCGCTCATTTTTTTGGTTACCACGAATTTTTTCTGATCCGCCAGCATCATCAGAGCGGGAACGGGTGCAAGCACTTTGGTCACGGAAGCGAGGTCATACAAATCATCCCATTGAACCGATAAATTTTGGTCGTAGGTATGATAGCCATAGGACCGCTGGTAAAATACGCGGCCATTTTTAGCCAGGAGTAGCTGGCATCCAGGATAGGCCTTTTCCTTCAAGCCGATATTAATCAGGGAGTCCATTTTTTGGGCCAGCCTGAGGGAGTCCATCCCAACCTCTTCCGGCAGGACATAACTGAGTCGATTCAGGGCACGAAGATGAATCCCTTCCCCTTCTTTAAATTTGTTCAGGGCCTGCGGAAGATTACCCGGAGAGGATATTCCTCCGAAAAGCAGCTGTGCGCAAAGATCAACATGATCATAATCCAATTTGTCGGCCACCACCAGGGCCGTGCAGCGGTCTGTAACTGGCCAGTCTTCCAGAAACCGTTTCAGTCCAAAAAACAACCAAACCATTTTTGCCTCCGGTGCTACTTGTCCAAGCAGGAGCTGTTCTTCTTGTGCGAGGGCCCTTCCTTCCACGTCCGAGAATTTGCCATCGCCTACATCTGATGGAGATTTTCCGCCTGCTCCGGAATCATTCTTGTCACCAACGGCGATCACAACCAGGTTGTAATTTTTTGCGGCCGACAACTTCTTGCTCAGGGTTTCGGGATTTTCATTTGGATCAAGTACCAGATGATCGGCCTGGAGGTACCTGCCAATCATTTGTGGGAGCTGACTCTCTTCTCCCAATCCTACACCGACCACAAGGATTTTAAGCGTATCAAGTCTGGCAAGGGGAAGCAAATCCTTGCTATTTTTCAAGACTACAATTGAACGCTCCGCCTCCTCTCGCTGTTTCAGACGGAGTTCACGGAAAAAAGTAAGATTAGCATGTGATTTTATGGCAACCAAAGGCTTGGGATGTACCACCTTTGTTTTACTGCTCCTTTTTTGGGCAAAGAGAGAAACCATTAACAACAAGATGAAACTAAGCAGCAGTAATTTTTTAACCATCGGGAAATGCTCAAGGGAAAATTCAGCCAAAACTAACCAAAACCGGTTAATTCCAAAATTAAAAACATCACGAAAATTGGTAGGACAAAAAAAGGTTCTTCCCGCTGTTATCTCTATCTTAGCAGAAAATACCAATCAATCACGAAGTTGTATTGACCTCAAAAAAGTCAAAAATAATTTAGCGGATTACCAACGGACAATCAGGTATTCAATAACTTAGTAATGCTATTCACGGATGAAAAGAGAACATTTTGCCGTTTACGCTATTTCTTCACACCTTAAAAAATGGGGTTTGGTTTGCTCCCTGATTCTATTTATCTCACTCACTACCTTCGGATTACAACCGGAGATAAAGTCGCCCGTTTGCGGGGCAGACCAACCGAACCTTTACCTTACCCGATTAAAGGGATTGCGGCTTGGTCTGGTAGTCAATGCTACTTCCTTGGTTGGATCACAACATCTCGTAGATTTTCTGGTTGGCCAGGGCATTGTGCCGGTAGCGCTTTTTGCCCCAGAGCACGGACTCCGGGGAGAGGCAGATGCAGGCGAGAAGGTTGGCAATTCGGTGGATGCAAAAACAGGAATCCCCATTTTCTCCATTTATGGCAAGATGAACAAACCCACGCCGGAACAACTGGCTGGAATTGACCTTGTCATTTACGACATCCAGGATGTTGGCTGCAGGTTCTATACCTATATAAGCACCCTGCATTATGTCATGGAGGCTTGTGCCGAAAACAGCAAACCCCTTTTGATTCTGGATCGTCCGAATCCCAATGGAGATTATTGTGATGGTCCGATCCTGAAGCCTGCCTTCAGGTCCTTTGTTGGGGTGGATCCGGTGCCTGTTGTTCACGGATGCACGGTAGGCGAAATGGCGCAAATGATCAATGGAGAGGGTTGGCTCAGCAATGGGTTGAAATGCAAGCTGGAGGTGATTCCCATCAGGAATTACACCCATGATTCCCGTTATGCCCCACCGGTAAAACCCTCCCCCAACCTACCCAACTATGAGGCTATCCGGCTCTATCCATCGCTTTGCTTTTTTGAAGCGACAAGTGTCAGTATTGGCCGTGGGACGACCTTCCCTTTCCAAGTCATCGGATTTCCTGACCAACGTTTCGGTGAATTTACCTTTACCCCACAGAGTCTGAAAGGATTTGAAATGAATCCCGTTCAAAAGGACAAAGCCTGTTTCGGGGAGGATCTTCGAAACCTGGAGGTGATGCCCCGATTTACCCTCCATTATTTTCTGAGTTGGTACCACAAATTTGATCGTCCCGGCGAATTCCTCACCAAAGAGCGTTGGTTCAATCTCCTGATGGGAGATGATCAGGTGCTCAAACTCATTCAGGCAGGTAAAGGGGAGGACGAGATTTCAAAAAGTTGGCAGACTGAGTTAAACCAATACAAAATGATCAGGTCTAAATATTTACTATATTGAAGTGATAAAGTGACTAAATTGCCTAAAGTTCAGGTATTGGGTCAATTGCACACGCTATTCTTCAGCAACTTTGGCTCAATTTAGTCACTCTGGTCACTCTAGCTCACTTTCCCCTATGAACCCCTTACTCGTTGCAGCCCTACTTTCCGGATATTTTCTGATCCTTCTTTTGGTCGCCTACCTGACCAGCAGGTCGGCTACCACAGAGACTTTTTTTACGGCCAACCGAAAATCACCCTGGTTTGTCGTAGCCTTCGGGATGATCGGAACCACCATTTCGGGGGTGACTTTCATCTCGGTTCCCGGAGAAGTGGGACACTCTGCCTTTACCTATTTCCAGTTTGTGATGGGCAACTTTGTCGGATATCTGGTGATTGCCTTCCTGCTTCTGCCTGTGTACTACCGAATGAACCTGATTTCCATTTACAGCTATCTGGAAGAAAGACTGGGCTTCTTCTCCTACAAATCTGGTTCATTCTTCTTTTTGCTCTCCCGAACCATTGGTGCAGCTTTCCGGATGTACCTGGTCGCAGAGGTGTTGCAACTTGCGTTTTTTGCCCATTTTGGCATTCCATTTGGTGTTACGGTACTGATAAGCATCTTTCTGATCTGGATTTACACCACAAAAGGTGGTGTTAAAACCATCATCTGGACAGACTCCCTGCAAACCATTTTTCTAGTTTCGGCAGTGGTTCTGACCATCTATTTTGTCTTCAAAAATTTCGGATGGGGATTTACCGAGATGATAGGGAAGGTTGCAGATAGTCCTCATTCAAAGGTATTTGACTGGGACTGGAGATCAGGAAAATTCTTCTTCAAGCAATTTCTGGCAGGCATTTTCATTACCATTGTCATGTCTGGTCTCGATCAGGACATGATGCAAAAGAACCTCACCTGCAAAAACTTAAAGGAGGCAAGAAAGAACATGCTAACCTTTAGCGTCATCTTTGTGGGTGTGGTCTGGATGTTCCTGACCCTTGGGGCATTGCTTTACATCTATGCGGAATCGCATCAAATTCCCATCCCCCAGAAAAGTGATGATCTCTATCCTTTGCTGGCCATCAACCACATGAACCTGATGATCGGCATTTTCTTCCTGCTTGGGATCACTGCTGCCAACTATGCCAGCGCCGATTCGGCGCTGACCTCCTTAACCACTGCATTCTGCATCGATTTTCTCAACTTCGGTAAACGAGCCGATCAACACAAAAAGCAGATCCTGCGAACCACACACATTGGTTTTTCACTGTTGCTATTTTTCGTCATTATGATATTTAAAGCGGTAAATGACCAGAGTGTCGTGATGGCTGTCTTTAAAGTTGCGGGACTTACTTACGGTCCATTACTGGGATTATTTGGGTTTGGCCTTTTGACCAAATACCGTATTCAGGACCGGTATGTCCCGATTGTGGTGGCAATTGCCCCTATTTTGTCCTGGTTATTGAACTTTTTCTCCGAACGAATGTTTAATGGATACCAAATAGGATTCGAACTAATCATAATTAACGGCGCATTAACTTTCATCGGTTTGTTTTTAATTCGGATCCGGCAAGAAAAATTAGTTAAAAACTGTTAAAATTCATTTTTTTTGCTTATATTTGGAAGACGGTATTTGTCACATCCTCCCTTAATACCTTCCGCGGTATGAGAAGCCTTATCAAAGCATTGATTGTAGTTCTGGTTTTCGCTCTCCTGGGTAGTTGCCAGAAGGAACACGAAAGCGATTCCAATGGGAAGATGTTGTCCTTTTCCACAGATACGGTTGCATTTGACACCATCTTCACCTCCATTGGGTCTCCTACCAAAAATCTACGGGTATACAACTCCACAAGCAATCCGCTTGTCGTATCTTCCATCCGGCTTGGAGGAGGCGACAACAGTGGTTTCAGGTTGAATGTCAATGGGGAAGCATCCAATGAAGTTTTCAATGTTGAAATACCTGCGCGCGACAGCATATTTATCTTCGTGGAAGCCACCTTGAACAAGAGTGGAAGTAAGCAACTGATGGTCTCGGAAGACTCCATCTTGTTCCGGGTAAATGGGATCGAACAAAAAGTAAGGTTGTTTGCCTGTGGTCAGGATTACAAGCTGATTCGTTCGGAAATGCTAAAGACCACTACCTGGACCAAGGAAAAGCCCTATCTGGTATACAACTATGCTTTTGTCGACTCTTGTCAGACGCTGACGATTGAACCAGGTTGCACCATTTATTTTCATAAAAACTCAGGTCTGTTTATCAAAGGAACGCTGATTGTTAATGGGAGTCTGGCAGAGCCTGTTGTATTCAAGGGTGACCGGCTGGAGAGTGGTTTTGCCAATCTTCCGGATCAATGGAACGGTATCACGCTGCTTTCAGGAAGTCACAACAATTTTATTAATCACAGCGTCATCAAGAATGCCAACATCGGATTACAGGTTGGAAACATCGAAAAGGAGGGTTTTGCCTCTGTGGAACTGGCCAATACCCGAATTGAGAACATGAGCTGGTCGGGTATCTGGGCCATGAAATCCAAGATTTTGGCCTACAATTGTGTTATTGCCAATGTCGGTTACTACAATACTGCCTTGCTGTTGGGTGGCGATTATCAGTTTTACCACACTACTTTTGCCAGTTACTATTCAGATCTTACGCCACCTCTGAGAAATACGGAGACCGTTACAATTTCCAATTACCTGATAAACAGCACGAGCGGAACCAAATACATCGGAGACCTCAACAGGGCAACTTTCGGCAATTGCATCATCAGCGGGATCAATCGCAACGAATTAAAAATCTCCATGGACAAACAGGGTAGCAACAACTATTTCTTCGATCATTGCCTGATACAACTTTCTGACACCTTTAAGTTACCCAATCCTGACCTGTTTGTGCACCTCCTGCGCAATGCACCTCCGAGATTCATCAATCCCCTAAAGGGAAATTACGAACTCGATACGCTCTCCATTGCCAAGGACGGCGGTAATTATTTGTATGCCAAGAGCTACCCGCTGGACCTGAAAGGCATCGAACGAAATGCAGATGCAGGACCCGATCTGGGTGCCTTTGAACGGGTCGAGAAAAAGAAATAGCCTGCCATGTACTTCGCCTTCCGGATGACCCTGCTGGTTTTCCTGATACTTTTGTCTGTAACTTTTGAACTTGCCGCACAAGTTGGCCAGCCAGAGGAATACAGGGTTGTTTTTTTCAATACGGAAAATCTTTTCGATCCCTTTGATGATCCTGCGACCAACGATGAAGATTTTACTCCTGCAGGGAAAAATCATTGGACCCTGGACAAGCTGGACCACAAAGTCAGGATGGTCTATCGTGCCATCATTGCGGCTGCTGATGGTCATTTTCCAGATCTCATTGGACTGGCAGAAACCGAGAATTTGTGGGTGCTGGATTATTTGTTGAAAAACACCCCCCTTGGGGAGGAAAATTATGGCATCGTACACAAGGAATCCCCTGATCCGCGCGGAATTGATGTTGCACTTCTTTACCGTAAACAAACTGTTAGCCCCCTGGATTACAGCTTCATTCCTGTTCATGGAATGGGCACTTCCAGATTCTCCTCCAGAGACATCCTCCATTTCAAGGCACAACTTGGGACTGAGACCATTCATTTCCTCGTGAATCATTGGCCTTCAAGGAGTGGGGGATATTTGGAAACACGGGGAAAAAGAGATCTTGCAGCAAGGATCACCAGAAAATCGCTCGATTCGCTGAGAATTGCCAGTCCAAGGGACAAGATTTTGCTCATGGGTGATTTCAATGCTACTCCCGATGAACCATGTTTGACCAAAATAGTGGGTGCAACCTGCAATCAACTCCGCGCTGATTCCACCCAGCTTGTCAACCTCTCCCAATGTTGGTTGAATAGCTCATCCGGAACGATACGCACGAAGGGGAAATGGGAGATATTTGACCAGTTTCTTTGCACGGGTAATCTGCTGCAAGGGACTGGACTGAAGATTTCTCTTACTCAAACAATCATTTGCCATGCAGCTTTCTTGCTGGAACCTGATGCCAGATATCTTGGGAAAAAACCCTTTCGCACCTACCTGGGGCCGATCTACCACGGTGGCACCAGCGATCACCTTCCAATTGCCACCCTCCTGAAGAAATGACTAAAGTGAACTAAAATTAAGGATTCACGTAATTTGCTGATCCAGAAAGGAGTGCCATGGATCGCTTTGATTGAGAGGATTCCATTATAAGTCAATTTAACTTTTAATTAACAAGATCCCTTTAAACTCTTTGCTGTTGGCAGTGTCCAAACCTGCAAACAACAGTAAACAATTTCATGCGTAAACTTATTTTATCCGTTCTGGTTCTGCTAACCATCTGCACGGCCAAAGGTCAAACTCCAGCTCCATTTAACAATTCACACACCACAATTCCTTCAGGTCCTGCTGGTCCGGGAGTTAAAAATTTGACCATCAAGGGGAAAGTCGTAGAATCAGATTCTGCAACGCCCATGGGTTATGCCAATGTGGCCATTTTTGCCGCTGCCGACTCTTCGGTGGCCGGCGGTATCATGACTGCTGACAATGGTTCCTTTGAAATCAAAAATCTTAAACCCGGGAAATACAACTTAAGTGTCAACTTCATTGGTTATTCAAAAAAAACCATTCCAATTCTTTTATCGGCCACCAAACCGGTGACCGATCTTGGGATGATCAAGTTGCAATCCACAGACCAAAAAATAGACGAAGTCGAGGTGGTTGCCGAAAAACAAAGGGTGGAATTCAAAATTGACAGAAGAGTGGTCAATGTTAGCCAGAACATCGTGGCAACAGGAGGTACTGCCGTAGAGGTACTGGAAAACACTCCCTCCGTTCAGACAGACTTTGAAGGCAATGTGACCCTTCGTGGAAGTTCCAACTTTACGGTTTTGATTGACGGTAAGCCCAGCGTCGTAAAAGGAAGTGATGCCCTGAGACAACTGCCAGCAGCGGGGATAGATAAAATCGAAATCATCACCAATCCATCCGCCAAATATGACCCTGACGGGGATTCGGGAATCATCAATGTGGTCATGAAGCGCAATCAAAAGGACTCTTTCAGTGGCCTCATCAATATGACAGCCGGATTGCACGACAAATACAGGGGTGATGCCAATTTCACCTACCGAACAAAAAAATGGGATTTTACACTGGGTGCCGATTTCTCAGACATGACCAATCTGGGCACCAGGGATATGTTGCAAAAGATCACCACAGCCGATACCATCCTGAACCGACACACGATTTCCGATGGAACTATGCTGCACAAGGGGCACAATATGAAGGGGGGAATAGATTACCAGCTTAGCCCTTCCACCACAATCGGCATTATTGGCACGATAGGAACGATGGATCACGGTGATGCAAACCTAGGCCATCAAACTACCTCCTACAACCTGGGTATTCCTACAACCTATCTTTATCAGGATAACAGTTCAACGAGAAGCAGTAAATATTGGAGCGGCAACGTAAATTTCATGCACAAGTTCAACAAGAAAGGACACGAACTTCAAGGTTTGTTCTATTTCTCCGGTGAAAATGGGGATGACATTACCAATCAGATCAACTACAATACCGATGCGAACTCAGTTCCAATCGAGAATAATCCCTATGCCTACCGGTCAAATGAAAGTCCTGTGGAACACGATTACCGTTTAAAACTCGATTACTCCTTGCCATTTAATGACAAAGACAAATTGGAAGCAGGGTATCAGGGAAGGTTCTCGACCAGCAAGGAAGACTTTATTTTCGAAGAATATGATTACCTGAAAAAGGGTTGGATCAATAATCCAAAATACAGCAGTCTGGTGAATTTCTCCCAGGATATCCATGCACTGTATGGCACTTTTTCTCATTCAAACAATGGATTCTCCTACCAGGCAGGGATGAGAACGGAATACACCAAACGGAGTCTTTTCAGTGAACGGGCCAACAAAACATACTCGCTGGATCGTGTGGATTTCTTCCCTACGCTTCACCTCTCCCAGAAATTTGCCAAAGACTATGAACTTCAGGCCAGTTACAGCAGAAGATTAAACAGACCAGAAGGATTTATGCTCGAACCTTTCCCCTCTTTCATGGACCCAAACAATATCCGGATTGGAAATCCTGATCTGACTCCTGAATACACAGGATCGTACGAACTTACATTTCTGAAACACATAGATGCCTCCTTTGTATCCCTGGAAGGTTATTACCGTCACACCAAGGATCTGATGACCCGCATCCAGACGTTGGGATCGGATGGGATCATGTACCACACCATGGTAAACATGAACAACGATTATTCGCTGGGTAGTGAATTGATGATCAATTATGAGATTAAACCGGGAATGCGATTGGTTGCGAGTGGTACGCTTTACAATTACTGGCTAAAAGGCACCATCAGCGGAGTCAGTGTCGACCAGCAAAGCACCAATTTTGACGGCAAGCTAAATCTTGACGTGAAACTCTCAAAATCAACCAGAATGCAAATAATGGGGGTTTATCGCGGGGCTACCGTTTCTGCCCAGGGAGGTCGTGACGCCATGTATTTTGCCAATGCATCCGTAAAACAGGACTTACTGAAGAATCGACTCTCTGCGACACTCCAGATTCAGGATATCTTTGGAACCATGAAATTCAGTGGATCATCCTATGGAAACAATTTCGAAAATCAATTCAGATTTAAACGTGAATCCCAGATCGTACAACTCACACTGAGTTACAAACTCAACAATTTCAATTCCAAACCGGGCAAAGAAGGTCCAGACGCTTCCGGCAATGAAGGTGGAGGAATGGGTGAGTTCTAAAAATATTTTCGTGGGCTTTTTTCATTTCTTGAGGCCATCCCAAATCGGGATGGCCTCTTTTCTTGGAAAGGTATAGAAGGCAAAAATATCTGATGTTGCTACGCATTTTCGTCAATTTACTTTTCCCGAAAGGGGCTTTCTACCTTTAAAATATAAATAAGATGGGTCTTGTCCTACCTGCCCAAATTCCGAAATAAAATCTCCAAAATTTTTCTTTATTTACTTGAATTCAATGAAGTCATCCGCCATTAAATAATTATATTTACGGCTACGTTTCAAATTTTTTTAACTCAATAATTATATTCTGATGAAGGAGAAAAACAAAGTTACGAGAAGAGGATTTTTGGGAACAAGTGCTGCAACTGCTGCTGCAATCACTTTGGTCCCATCACAAACCATTGCTGGACTTGGACACCAGGCTCCCAGTGACAAACTGAACATCGTCGCTGTAGGTATTGGAGGAATGGGGCATGGCAATCTGAAAAATTTAAAGTCTGAGAACATCATCGGCTTGTGTGATGTGGACTGGGCTTATGCCGACAACTGTTTCAAAGAGTTTCCGGAAGCCAAGAAGTACAAGGATTGGAGAGTGATGTACGATGAACTCGGTAAATCAATCGACGGTGTTTTGGTGGCAACTGCCGACCATACCCATGCCATCATTGCTTCCCACGCGATCACCATGGGGAAAAGTGTTTATGTTCAAAAACCACTCACCCACTCTGTTTACGAATCCCGTCTATTAACCAAACTGGCAGACAAACATCAGGTTGCCACCCAAATGGGGAACCAGGGCTCATCCAACGAGGGGGTCAACCTGACCTGCGAATGGATTGCCAATGGTGAAATCGGAGAGGTAACTAAAGTGGAGGCATTTACAGACCGGCCAATCTGGCCCCAAGGTTTGAATACACCCAAGCAGGGACAATGGGTTCCTGACACTTTGGACTGGAATTTATTTACTGGTCCTGCCAAAATGCGTCCTTACAATGAAATTTATCATCCATGGAACTGGCGCGGCTGGTGGGCCTACGGAACAGGTGCTTTGGGTGATATGGCTTGTCATATCCTGCATCCCGTTTTCATGGGACTTCAACTGGGCTACCCAATCAAAGCGCAGGGTAACTCTACCTTGTTACTTCAGGATTGTGCACCTACCGCCCAGAGCGTTAAATTGACCTTCCCTGCAAGGCCTACGCCAAAACATTCCAAGGTCAAATTTCCTCAGGTGGAAGTATATTGGTTCGATGGCGGTATCAAACCTATGCTTCCTGCAGCCTGGCCAGCAGGAAAAGAACCGAACGATTCAGGCGGTTGTGTCTTGTTCCATGGAACAAAAGGTGTTTTGGTCTGCGGATGCTACGGAGTTAACCCTTGGATTTTACGTCCGGACGGAAAAATTGAAAAACCCGAAAATGCCCCAAAATTCCGTCGTCGCGTGGCTCCACTTACCCACGAAATGGACTGGGTACGTGCTGCCAAGGAATCACCTGCTTCCCGCGTAAAAACCGCTTCCGATTTCAGTATGGCCGGGCCATTCAATGAGATGGTGGTGATGGGTGTTCTGGCGGTTCGCCTTCAGACCCTAAACAAGGAGTTGGAATGGGATGGTCCAAACATGAAATTTACCAACATTACAGCCGATGACAAGATCAAGATTGTAATGGAAGATAAATTTAGCATTCATGACGGTCACCCAACTTTCAACAAAACCTACACGGATCCTGTTCCTGCCACTGAATTCGCAGCTGAACTGATCAAGCACACCTATCGTGCCCCTTGGTCATTGCCAGATATGCCAGCTTGAGAGCAAGCAGATATCTGAAAAATAAGAAAAGCCGTTGCAACCTTGCAACGGCTTTTATTGTGATTTAAGATGCTGGATTACCCACAAGATGGTCTAAATTCAGAAAAACATTCCACTTCAGATATCATTTTTCCTCTTCCTTCTCCACCACTTTTTTTCTGATAATCGTGATCTTTTCCAAGCCCTTAGCCATCTCTTTTTTCCGATAGGACACGATGGACGGATCGTCGGGTCTAAAGCCATAGGGATCGATTGCATAACCCCCTACTACCCTGAAGGAGGTCCTGCCTGAGCTCATGGCCGGCATACCGGCATTTTCGCCGGAATCATCCCGCATGATAAAGGCATGCTTCGCATTTCCCAATCTAAAGGACTTGCCAGAAACATCCTGCTTGAGGGTATCCCCAATGGAATAAGTGTAGGTGGTCCCTTTACCATTTTTGTCACCTTCATCTGTCACGGTAACGGTGACGCTTTTCTGATCGTAACCATTTCCCAAATCATGGTACATTGAATCTGCCTTGACTGACATGGAGGATCCGACTACAAAAACCTGATTGCCCGTGCCTGTTACGATCGTCGAATCCTTCTCCATCATCTTGCCATCCTTGATGGCCATAATTTTGATCTTCCGCTCTTTCTTTTGAGGGGAATCAGTAACAGAAGAGGCTGAACCGGATGCTCCCAGGGCATCCTTCGAAACCAATGTTGCCATGCAGAGGATGGCAGTAACAAATAGCCAATTTTTTTTCATGTGATGAAGTATTTAATAATAATTCAATTTGGTTGAAGTCCTGGGGACTTCCATTCAATTTGTAAAAAAGTGTTGTAAAAAGAGTGAATCTGCCATTTTTAGTTAACAATGTCTAAACTCCTGCGATTATCTTGAATAGTCTCTATCTTTGAAACTGATTCCATTGGATTCGGCTTCAGGAATGAGTTTATTCTTCCAAATATAACTTTTCCCGCTGAAATATCACAGGAACAGAACATTTAACTCAAAGGGTCTGTGAGACAATAAAAGTACAGTCAAGTTCCATTTGACGCCTTAGGGCAAGTTATTATCAAATGAAATATTACTTTTGACGCGCAATTTAAGATGGTGCATCCATTCCTATTCATGAAGCAATTTGATTTTGATTTTGTAGTGGTCGGTAGCGGACTGGCCGGACTTTTGGCCGCCTATCACGCTTCGGCTCACGGAACGGTCGCACTCATCTCCAAATCAGAGCTCGATGTCAGCAACTCCTACCATGCCCAGGGAGGTATAGCAGCAGCCATTGGAGCGGATGATGATCCCCTTTTTCATTTCAACGATACCCTAACGGCTGGAAGAGGCTTGTGTGATCACGACTCCGTCCATATTCTGGTAAATGAAGGACTTGAAAGAGTTCGTGAGCTGATCGGGATGGGAATGAAATTTGACAAAGAAGCCAACGGGGAGTTGGTTCTCGGACTGGAAGGAGGTCATACTCACAGACGCATTTTGCATGCAGACGGTGATGCTACAGGTAAAGAGATGACTGGCTTCATGTTGCACAAAATCAGACTTGATCCGAACATCACCACCTTTGAATACACCACAGCCGTTAAGATATTTGCCCGGGATGGAGTCTGTTCCGGCATTCAAACCCTGGATTACAATACGGGTAAGAATGCACTCTTCAGAACAAGGGCCACCATCCTGGCGACAGGCGGACTTTCACGCATTTATGCCCGCTCTACCAATCCCTACACTGCCACAGGGGATGGTTTCGCCCTGGCCTGGCAGGCTGGCGCGCAAATGGCTGATATGGAGTTCATCCAGTTTCATCCAACGGCGCTTTCGATTGATGGGGAGGAGGCTTACCTGATCAGCGAGGCTGTTCGCGGCGAAGGGGCCCATTTAATGGATATCAATGGGCTAAGGTTTATGGTGCCATTGCATCCGATGGCTGAACTGGCACCCCGGGATGTAGTAGCCTCCGCCATTTTTAAACGAATGCAAGAGACCGGCTCCACTGTATATCTGAGTCTTCAACATTTGAATGCGGAATTCCTTCAGGAGCGTTTTCACTCCATTGATGCCAGACTTCAAAGCGTTGGCATCGACCTGACCAAAGACTTGATTCCCATCTCACCTGCAGCCCATTATACGGTCGGCGGGATTCGCACGGACGAATGGGGACAAACCAATATTATTGGGTTGTTTGCCTGTGGTGAGGTCGCATCAACTGGGGTAATGGGAGCCAATCGCCTGGCTAGCAATTCCTTGCTAGAATGTCTGGTTTACGGAAAACGAATTGTAGAGCAAGCAAAAGAATTACCCGATGCAACGGGAGACCTGTTTCCAATCGAAATGATTGCACTTCATCCGGAGTCGGATGACACCTATCTTAAAATCAAGAATGAATTGTCTCAACTGATGAGCAGCAAGGTGGGAATCGTCCGCAACCACAAAGAGATGTCGGAAGCCTTGACGAGAATCAACCTCATCGAAAAACAATATCCTGAAAATCTGACGGATTACAACGGCAAAAAGATCCACGAACTGGCAACCGTTTGTAAATTAATCTGCATCTCCGCACTGGAGCGCAAAGAGAGTCGAGGCGGACATGTCAGATCAGATTTCCCACGGGAACTGGATGAATTTGTTTACCACATCCTTCAGGAGAGGGAGAAACCCCTTGCCTCTGAGAACGTCAGAAACACGATAGCACCATGAATCCATCCATGAAACAATATCTAGAGGACCTGATCAAACAGGCATTGAATGAAGACATTGGCAAAGGCGACCTTACCACGAATGCCCTGATTCCAGACGCGCTGGAGAGTAGTGCCACCATGATAGCCAAAGCCGACGGCATTGTTGCAGGAATGGAGGTTGCCGCCGCAGTTTTTAAGTTTCTTTCCCCTCACGTGGTTTGGAATCCGCTGGTAAAGGATGGAGACAAGATCACCAGGGGAACCCTCCTCGTAGAGATGAGTGGTCCATTCAGGGCCTTGTTGTCGGGTGAAAGGCTGGCACTCAACTTCCTGCAAAGGATGAGTGGCATTGCGACCTTGACCAGCCTTTTCGTTGCCCAAACCGCTGAATACGGAACCAAAATTCTGGATACGCGCAAGACGGTACCTGGTTTGCGCCTCTTGGATAAATATGCCGTCAAGGCTGGTGGTGGCGAAAACCACAGGATTGGACTCTATGATATGGTGCTGATCAAGGACAACCACATCAAGGTTGCTGGAGGCATCCGGAAGGCGGTCGAACAGATCAGAAACCAGGTACCTGCAAACATTCAGATAGAGGTGGAAACCACTTCTCTGGAGGAGGTTTTGGAGGCACTATCCATGACAGTCGACATCATTATGCTGGACAATATGTCGAATGAGCAGATGAAGGAGTGCGTAGCCCTGATCAACCACCGGGCAAAAGTAGAAGCATCGGGGAACATGAATCTGGAAAGAGTGAGAGAGGTCGCTGCCACCGGCGTTGATTTCATCTCAATAGGTGCCTTAACCCACTCTGTGACGGCCCTGGATATCAGCATGAACATCAAATCTTTTCCGTCTTGAATTTAGCCATCGACATAGGAAACAGCCGGACCAAGGCAGCCATCTTTTCTTCCGGGGAACTGATCGAATTGATTGTTGCTGAAAAAATGTCCATTCAACTTTTGAAGGAGGTTAAGAGCCGTTTTTCAGGATTGAACAAGGTCATTCTTTCTGCTGTTTCAGGTGTCCTCCCGGAGGTGATCGAATACTTACAATCAAACTTTTCCGTTTACCTTAGACTCAATCATGCGACTCCTGTACCCATTCAAAACAACTACCTGACCCCAGGAACGCTCGGACTGGATCGTCTGGCTGCTGCCATCGGGGCAAAAGATTCGTTTCCGGGAAAAGATTTGCTGGTGATCGATGCAGGTACGGCCTTGACTTTTGACCTGGTTGAAAGCAACGGAACTTATGCCGGAGGCAACATCTCTCCCGGCTTGAGAAGCAGGTTTAGAGCCTTGCACGAATTCACAGAGAAACTTCCCCTGGTGGAAGAGTCTGAACATTGGCCAGAAATTGGACAAACAACGGAAGAGGCCATTCGATCTGGTGTCCTCAACGGAATGATCCTCGAAATGGATGGAACCATCGACCATTTCAGGGAAAAACTACCCGGATTGCAACCGGTTCTTACCGGGGGTGATGCACTATTCTTTGAAAGAAGATTAAAAAATGCCATATTTGTAAAATTTGAGATCACACTCATAGGTTTAAACCGAATTCTTGAATATAATGTTGAAAAGCTATAAATTGAAATTCTTCGTAATTGCTTTGATCCTGACCATTCCGTCAGTTATGTATGGACAAAACAGCAGCAGTACCAGTTCTCCTTACTCCCGTTTTGGTTTTGGTACCATGATGGGAACCAGTTTTGGTCGGGGTGATGGCATGGGAGGCATTGGCATTGGAACACGCAACAGTTTTCAAATCAACACCGCAAACCCGGCATCCTATACCTCCATTGACTCACTGACCTTTTTGGTACAGTTCGGATTGGATGCCAAGTTTACCTCCTCGAAAACTGCTAGTTCGAGCAATATGAGGAGCAATATAAATTTCAACCACCTCACCTTTGCACTTCCAATTACCAAGTGGTGGGCAAGTTCTTTCGGTTTCTTGCCCTATGCTTCAAAAGGATATGACATTGCCTCGACAGATGGTGCTGCAGATCTCACCACCACCTCTACCTCTACTTTCTCAGGTACAGGAACCCTGACAAAATTGTATTTCGGCAATGCCTTCAAACTGGGAAAACATCTCTCTGTTGGTGTAAATACCTGGTTTATGTTTGGTAAAATCATCGACGAAACCTATGTCTATTTTCCAAACGACGCCAATGCCTACGACTATCAGAAAGACAACAGTCTGAGTGCACACGGATTTGGTGTAACTGGTGGAATTCAGTACCAGATTGAAACCAAACACAACAATAGTTTCACCTTTGGTGCAACCTTTGAGCCCAAAGTGAATATCAACTCTTCGTATACCATCCACGAAGTACGTGAGCTTTTCAGGGGTTCTTCCACGCAAACAGCCCTGATCGATACCGTGCAGCATGTTGTTTCAAGCAACAATGGACTGAATATTCCAATGTCGTACGGAACCGGGTTTTCCTATTCCATCAAGAACCGGATCACTTTCGGCGCAGATGCCTATTTTCAGCAATGGCAAGGATGCCAGTTCCTCGGACAACAGGTCAGCTTCTATGCCAATAGCAGCAAATATTCTGTCGGACTGGAATATACACCCAACCAATATTCCATCAGAAGCTATTGGGAAAGGGTTCAATACCGTTTCGGTGGATCCTATGAATCCTCCTATCTCATTTTAAACGGCAATCAGATCAAGGGATATGCCGCCACTGTAGGTATCGGATTGCCTTTGGGAAGATCCAGAACTGAATTAAACATTTCAGGAGAACTTGGAAAACTTGGTACGACTGATAACAACCTCATCAAAGAGACTTACGCAAAAATCACCATTCACCTGATGCTTCACGACAGGTGGTTCTTCAAGCAAAAATTTGACTAGCGGAACCTCTAATTGATTTGATGAGATAAAAGGACAGGTAATCAAACCTCCAAAATTTTATGCTTACAGAAAAAAAATTACCACACATCCTTGACAAGGAGGCTTCCCGGCAACGGAGATACGTTGGAATTCCTTTCCTGCTGGCCGTGGTACTTTTGATTTCCTGTCAGACGAAAGTATCCACAGACATTCCTCCTGAACTTCTGACCAATACCAAAATGGCAGACATGGTGGCGATCAGTTTCGAAACCTTCGTTTCCGATTCCGGAGTGGTCAAGTATCACCTGGTGACTCCGAAAATGCTCATCTATGACGACCCCAAACAACCTTACAAGGATTTTCCGGATGGATTTCTCATGCAACGATACGACCACAATAAAAAAATTATCTCCCAGATTTCAGGGAATCGTGGTAAATACTTCGACCGGGAGAAGAAATGGGAAGCATACGGAAATGTTGTTCTTGTCAACAGCGAAGGAGATACCCTCAGATCGGAGGAGTTAAAATACCACGAAATAGAAGACCTGATCTTTTCGGACCAATTCGTCAGCATCAAAAAGGGAGACCAATACATAACGGGAACCGGCGGATTTAAATCGGATGCCCAGATGTCCAAATGGTCATTTTTGAAAACAAAGGGACACATGTATGTTGAAGGAGGACAATAAAGTCTGAATATTTCAATGAACGAACTAACCATCATCCTGATAACCCTGCTTGCCTCCGCTTTTTTCTCGGGGATGGAGATCGCATTTTTTTCTTCAGACAAGCTCCGGATCGAACTGGACAAGGGGAAGCACCGGATCAACGGAAAAATAGTTGGTGTATTTTACAGGCATCCCGGACAGTACATTGCCACCTTGCTGGTTGGCAACAACATCGCACTCGTTGTTTACAGTTTGGCTTTTGCCAACCTTTCGCATCCCTTCTTTGAGTCCTTAAAGGCCGATGAAACGGTCAATCTGATCCTGCAAACCACCGTTTCGACCATTCTGATCCTGATCGTTGCCGAATTCCTACCAAAGGCCATTTTCAGAATTAACCCGAATATCGCACTCAACCTCCTTGCCCTCCCGGTAGCCCTCTTTTACGTACTCTTCTACCCCGTCACTAAATTTGCCACGGGTCTTTCAAAGGTTGTGTTGAAATACCTTTTTAAGGTAAAAATTGAACAGAAGAAGGAGAGTCGGGTTTTTGGACGGATTGACCTGAATAACCTGGTAATGCCCATTGATGGAGCAGGAGGAGCCTCTGCCAGGAAGGTCGATAGTGAAATAAAACTTTTTCAGAATGCGCTGGATTTTTCGAGGTTGAAGATCCGTGACTGCATGATTCCCCGGACGGACATCGTGATGCTGGAGGTCGACGAAAAGATGGAAGTACTCTGTCAAAAATTCATTGAAACAGGCTACTCAAAAATCATGATCTACCAGGAGAACTCTGACAACATCATCGGTTATGTTCACTCGTCCGATCTGTTTCACAATCCCGCTGACATAAAGTCTTGTCTGCGTAAGTTGTCTTTTGTGCCTGAGACCATGGAGGCAAATAAATTGCTGAGCATCCTGCTTCACGACCACAGAAGTACCGCCATTGTGGTCGATGAATTTGGAGGCACCGCCGGAATGATCACCACGGAAGACATTCTGGAGGAAATTTTCGGAGAAATCGAGGACGAACACGATACAACTGAATTGAACGACAAAAAAATCGGAGAAAACCATTATATCTTTTCGGGCAGGGCCACGATCTCCAGCCTGAATGAAAATTACCAGTTGAAAATAGATGAGGACGAACATTATGAAACTTTGGCCGGATACCTTCTTTTCCACCACGCAAGTTTTCCCAAAAACAACTCCATCCTCCTCATTGGAGCCTATGAATTCAAGATTTTAAGGAGCACACGGACCAAAATCGAACTGATTGAGATGAAAAAAATCAGTAATTTGTAAAATTGGAAAAATTCATCCGTTTTAAAATCCTAAAATTACTATATTCGTACGCTCAAAAAATAAGATAAAAGATTTATCAGTTAAGTAAATAAATAACCAGAAAACGGATGGCTACATTAGAGAAAATCAGAAACCGTGCAGGGATAGGAATCACCATCTTTATTGGATTGGCACTGGCAGCATTTGTACTTGGAGATGCTGTAAAATCAGGCAGTTCAATCATGCGTGGCAGTCAACAGGAAATTGCAAAAATTGCAGGTAAAAGTGTCGACTACAAAGAATTCCAGAAGAAGGTTGACGACCTCACCGATATTTACAAATTGAATTCGGGTTCTACTTCCATCGATCAAAAAACGACGGAACAGATTCGTGAACAAACCTGGAATGGGCTTGTCCGGAACATTACCATGAAGGATATTTATGAAAGTCTCGGCATTGCGGTCTCCTCCAACGAACTTTTCGACCTTGTTCAGGGTGAAAATCCTCACGCCATCATCAAGAGCCTTTTCCGTGACCAGAAGACCGGAAATGTCAATCGCCAGGCCCTTATTCAGTTTTTGAAATACCAGCAGACCAACTCCAGTGGTCCGGAACACAATTACTGGTTGTATGTTGAAAATCAGATTCAGGAAGAACGTTGCTTTACCAAATACAACAACCTCCTTCTGAAAGGGATTTATACCACCGGCGATGAAGCAAGATTTAGCCTGGAAGGTAAAAACAAAAAAGTAAACATTGAATTCGTAGGAAAACCCTTCACCGCCATCTCTGATAGCACCGTCAAGGTATCTGCCGACGAAATCGAAAAATATTACGACGCACACAAGGAAAAATATAAACAAGAAGCCAGCCGCGAACTCGAGTATGTACTTTTTCCGGTGATTGCTTCCAAGAACGACGAAGACAAGGTGATCAAATGGATCAACGACATCAAACCCGAATTTGCCGCCGTTGAAGATCCTGCAGCTTACGTGAATGTCAACTCTGACAAGCAATTTGATGCCACCTTCCTTAAAAAATCAGAACTTCCATCCAACCTTTCCGAATTTGCCTTCACAGGCAAGGCAGGAGATATTTATGGCCCTTACAAGGAGGGTCAAAGCTGGAAATTGACCAAGATTCAGAAATTCGAAGAGATGCCTGACTCTGTCAATGCCCGCCACATCCTTATCCACGTATCCTCGCAGGCAGAAGTTGCAAAGGCCAAAAGTACCGTCGACAGTTTGAAAAGGGTCCTTACCCTGGGTGGCGATTTTGCTGCACTGGCACGCAAATATTCAACAGATGAAGGTTCAGCCGTCAAGGGTGGAGAACTGGGTTGGTTCAAAAGGGGTGCCATGGTCAAACCATTTGATGAAGCCGCCTTTTCAGGAAAAATCAATGAGTACCAGATCGTCAATTCTCAATTCGGAATTCACCTTTTGCAGGTTACCAAAAGAGGAAATACGACTTTGAATGTTCAATTGGCCACCATCGTCCGTAACATCGAACCAAGTAGTCAAACTTACCAGCAGACCTATTCTGTTGCCTCTAAGTTTGCCTCTGAAAATCGTGATTTGAAAGCATTCCGCGCTGCTGTCACTTCGCAGGGACTAAACAAACGTTTGGCTACTGTCTTCGAAGCCGACAAAGAGGTTGCCGGTTTGGAAAACTCCAGGTTACTGGTTCGTGCTGCCTTCAAGGCTGATCTGGGACAAACGGTTCTTAGCTCAGAAGGTACCGCTATTTTCGAGCTTGGAAGTCAGTTTGTGGTTGCTCAACTGAGTAACATTCAGGAAAAAGGGTATTCCAGTATAAGTACCAACAAGCCTACCATCGAAATGGTGATCAGGAAGGATAAAAAAGCCGAACAATTGAAGGAAAAAATGGCTGGAAAGACCGATCTTCCATCCCTTGCCTCCGCAATGGGTACTACCGTTGGCCAGGCACAAGACATCAATTTTGAATCTTATTCCATCCCCGGGCTTGGTATAGAACCGGCCGTTGCAGGAATCGCTTCAGCCCTCGAACAGGGAGCTGTTTCCAAACCAGTAGCCGGTGCCAATGGAGTCTATGTGGTCAAAGCGGCTTCCGTTACCAAAGGCAGCAGTACCGATATTGCCAGCGAAAAATTCCAGAATAAAATGGCACTTAGTTACAGGGTGACTGCACAAGCTTTTGAAGCTTTACGCGAAAATGCAGAAGTGGTCGACAAACGTGCTAAATTCTATTGATCACGAATTACCCATAAAAAATAAAAGGATACCCAACGGCATCCTTTTATTTTTTCAATTCAACTCTTCCATCCAAATTTGGGAACCCGGGGGGAAATCTTTCGACTGGAATTGTGGTTCCTGCTCAAACAGGGCATAAACAGAAGATCCGCTGCCTGACATTGAAACATAATCAGGATTCATGGAATTGAGTTGCTCCTTCAAGACAGCCAATTCAGGGAATTTAGCAAACAGTGTAGGCTCAAAATCATTTTTGATAGTTTCTTCCCATCCACTCATTCCACCCAGCAAAATCTCTTCGAAATCAAACGGATAAATTTTCGGTGTGACTCCGGCATACGCCAACTTGGTATCCACCCCAAAGGGAGGTTTCACCAGGAGCAGAAAATAGCCCCGGAGGCTGAATTTAGCAGGAGTGAGTTGGTCGCCAATCCCTGTCGCCAGGGCAGGAATATTTTCCAGAAAAAAGGGGCAATCGGCTCCCAGTACTACTGCCATTGATTTTAGTTTCTCCATGGCGAGACCGAGTTCAAAATGTTCGTTCAGGGATTTTAAGAAGAAGGCAGCATCCGAAGAACCACCTCCCAATCCTGCTCCTGAAGGAATGGCCTTGTGAAGATGAACATCCAGTCCGGGCACCTTGCACTCAACCTGTAGCATCCTGTAAGCCTTGGCAACCATATTCTGTTCGGGATCAATGGCCAGCTGCAAACCACTACTTTCGAATCTAAAGGCATTTCCGCCATTTACCACATATTCGAGCGCATCCTTCCACCCGATGGGATAAAAGAGCGTTTCAATTTCGTGGTAACCATCTTCACGTTTGCGAAGAATGTTCAAGCCTATGTTGATCTTGGCATTGGGAAAAATAACCATGGCATCGTGGAAATTAGGAGGAGAAAGTTACAAATATTTTCGATTTTCGATTTTCGATTTAGAGCGATAGGACCCAAACAAATAAAAAAAGCAGGAATATCCTGCTTTTAATGATTTCGAGATGCCTTCTCAGATTGGATTGGCATAGCTTTCCAGGGGTTCGCAGGTGCAGAAAAGATTTCTATCGCCATAGGCATTGTCGACCCTGCCGACCGGAACCCAGAATTTATTGTCACGCAACCAGCTCAACGGATAGGCGGCCTTTTCACGGGAATAGGCGTGGTTCCATTCATTTGCGGTTAATACTTCCGGCGTATGTGGCGCATTTTTGAGCACATTGTCTTCAGCATCTGCCTTGCCCGTCTCGATCTCCTTAATCTCCTCAAAGATGGAATTAAGGGCATCCACAAAACGGTCGAGCTCCTCTTTTGATTCGCTTTCGGTAGGCTCCACCATCAAGGTTCCATGAACCGGGAAAGAGAGGGTTGGTGCATGAAAACCATAATCCATCAGTCGTTTGGCAATGTCCGATTCTGAAATATCGGCTGCCGTTTTCAGGTGACGGCACTCAAGGATCATTTCGTGGGCGACCCTGCCATTGGCTCCCGTGTAGAGAATCCCGTAATTGTCTTTCAGTCTTTCAGCAATGTAATTGGCATTCAGAATGGCAATTTTGGTCGCTTCTGTCAACCCATCGGCACCCAGCATCTTGATGTAACCGTAGGTGATGGGAAGCACGGAGGCACTACCCCAGGGAGCCGCCGACACAGCGTGCATCCCAACGTGACCGTTGTTCATCACCGGATGGGAGGGAAGAAATTCGACCAGGTGTTTGGCGACACCTATGGGCCCTACTCCCGGACCACCTCCTCCGTGAGGAATGGCAAAGGTTTTGTGAAGGTTCAGGTGACAAACATCCGCCCCAATGCGGGATGGATTGGTCAAGCCAACCTGCGCATTCATGTTGGCACCATCCATGTATACCTGGCCACCATTTTGGTGGATGATGTCGCACATTTCGACGATGGATGCCTCAAAAACGCCGTGGGTAGAGGGATAGGTCACCATAAATCCGGCAAGATTATCCTTGTATTCCTCTGCTCGTGCTTTCAACTCCTCCACGTTGATGTTTCCATTTTCGTCACATCCAACCACAACCACCTTGTTTCCTGCCATCACGGCGCTGGCCGGATTGGTTCCGTGTGCGGAGGAGGGTATCAGCACCACGTTTCGGTGACCCTCTCCCCTGCTCTTGTGGTAGTCGCGGATCACGAGAAGTCCGGCATATTCGCCGGCGGCACCCGAGTTGGGCATAAAGGAGATATCCGCAAATCCGGTAATTTCTGAGAGATCCCTCCGCATCTCTTCCATCATTTCGTGGTACCCCATCGCTTGATTTTTAGGAACATACGGGTGTATGCCGCTAAATTCGATCCAGCTGAGCGGAAGCATTTCTGTAGCGGCATTTAGTTTCATGGTGCAAGATCCAAGGGAGATCATGGAATGAACCAGTGAAATATCCTTCTTCTCCAGCCTTTTGATGTAACGGGCCATCTCCGTTTCGGAACGGTATTTGCTAAAAACCTCCTGTTTGAGGAAATTCGATTTTCTGCAAAAATGTTCGGGGATGGTTATGGTTTCCGGAAATGCCATAACCGTAGGAACCTGCTTGTTGGCCGCCTTTGCAAAGACTTCCAGAATCCAGTTGATATCTTCGAGGTTGGTGGTTTCATCGATGCTGATACCTACCTCCCCACTTTCAAAATACCTGAAGTTCATCTCCAGGGCAACAGACAACCACTCAATGTCCTCTTTTTTTACATGCCGGGGCATGGTGATCTTGAGGGTATCAAAGAATCCTTCCGTATCGCAGGTATACCCCAGTTTAACCACCTCCGTTGCAATCAGGGCGGCAATACTGTGTACCCGCTCCGCGATGTTACGGATTCCCTCCGGTCCGTGGTAAATGGCATACATACCGGCCATAGTGGCCAGCAATCCTTGTGAAGTGCAAATATTGGAGGTCGCCTTCTCCCGCTTGATATGTTGTTCGCGGGTCTGAAGCGCCAGGCGAAGGGCCGGTTTTCCGTTGGAATCTTTTGACACCCCGATGATCCTGCCGGGAAGGTCCCTTTTGTAGGCTTCCCGCGTAGCAAAATAAGCAGCCGACGGTCCTCCATAGCCCATGGGCACGCCAAACCGTTGGGTGGAACCAAAGACGATATCGGCCCCCCATTCGCCGGGAGGAGTCAGGAGCGCCAGAGAAAGCAGATCTGCAGCAACTGCAATTTTTACACCTGCTGTCTGAATCTTTTCCGTAAAACCTGCATACGATTCGATGACTCCATCGGAATTAGGGTATTGAACGATGGCTCCAAACCATTTATCATTCAAAGTTGCTTTTCTGAAATCACCCACTTCCAAAACGATGCCCAGCGGTTCAGCCCTTGTGAAAAGAACATCCAGCGTTTGCGGCCAAACTTTCTCGTCCACGTAGCAGACGTTTGCACCCGCCTTTTCCTGCCCCCTGGAGCGAAGGGCAAACATCATGTGGAGTGCCTCGGCAGCAGCCGTGGCTTCATCCAGCAAGGAGGCGTTGGCCAAGGGCATGGCAGTCATTTCACACACCATGGTCTGAAAATTCAGCAATGCCTCGAGCCGGCCCTGGGATATTTCGGCCTGATAAGGAGTGTAGGAGGTGTACCAGGCCGGATTTTCAAGAATATTGCGCAAAATAACCGCTGGAGTGATGGTATCGTACCATCCCATTCCGATATAGGTATTGAAAACTTTGTTTTTGGAGGCCAGATGTAAAATTCTTCTGTAATACTCCCGCTCCGTCAAACCATTGGGCAGGTTGAGTGGTTTCTCCAGCCGGATGTTGGATGGGACCGTCTGGTTTATCAGCTCTTCCAGAGATGATACGCCAATCACATCAAGCATTTCCCTGATATCCTTTTCTCTGGGACCAATGTGTCTGGTTACAAATTTGTCGTTTGCCATTGCTAATATTTTAAGATTTGTGTTTAGATGTAGTAGCTAACCAGAGTGACTAAAGTGACTAAAGTGAGCTAAAGTTAAGGGAAACAGGAACAAAACGCTTGTAAAAAAGAGTACCTGATTCTGTTAACTTGAAGGGTGAAAAATAACAAAAACGTTCTGAAGCAAAAAGAACTTTCGTCACAATCGCAGCTTACTGCAGAAAAGGGTTGTATCGCCGTTCCTTACCAAGGTTGGTTTCGTTTCCATGACCCGAATAAACAATCACCTCATCGCCGAGGGGGAGCAATTTTGATTTGATTCCCGAAATCAACTGGTTGTGATCTCCTCCCGGCAGATCTGTCCTGCCGACTGATCCTTCAAACAGGATGTCACCCACCACAAGAAACTTGTCTGCTTCTGCATAAAAGGCCACGCTGCCAGGCGAATGGCCTGGTACGTGAATCCCCTTCAAACTGGAATTTCCGAAGTAGATTATCTCCGTCAAAAGCAAATCTACAGCCGTATCCGGACTTGGCATATGGATGCCAAACATCAGCGCATGTTGTTTGGCGTCAACGACCAGTGGCAAGTCATCCGGGTGAATTTTGCACTTCAGTTTCCATTTGGCTGATGCAAAATTATTGCCCATCAGATGGTCAAAATGGCCATGTGTATTGTATAAGCCTACCACCTCAACTCCCTGGTCCGAAATAAAGCGACTCAGCTGTTCTTCCTCTCTCCCGATGGAGCAGGCAGGATCAATGATTATTGCCTCTTTCGTTTCGTCCCAAAGTACATAGGCATTGACGCCAACCGGATTGAAAGTGAATTTGCACAGATGGATCATTATCTTGTTTTAAATTATTTGTTTGAATTCCTCGCTCTCAACAGGTTTATCCTGCGCTGCATCAGCCAGCTATCTCAATTGATCAGACACTCCGGGTAACATGGGAACAAACACAAAATTGCCTGCCTCCAGTTCCGTATATTCATTTTCTGTTACCCTCTCCACTATTTTCATCACCTGATGCAAACGGTCTCCTACCGGGATGACCATTTTGCCTCCAACAACGAGTTGCTCCTTCAATTTCTCCGGGACTGATTCGGCCCCGGCGGTGACGATGATCTTGTCGAACGGACCGTAGGTAGGAAGTCCCTGGTAACCATCGCCATAAAAAAACTGAGGATGGTATCCAAGTCTGGGCAACAACAATCGCGAGAAATCATAGAGTGCCCGCTGTCGTTCGATGGTATAGAGTGATACTCCCATTTCACACAATACCGCAGCCTGATAACCGGAACCGGTCCCAACTTCCAGAACTTTGTCGGATCGCTTAATCTGCAGTATTTCTGTTTGAATTGCCACGGTATAGGGCTGGGAAATGGTTTGACCCGCAGAGATGGGAAAAGCCTTGTCCACATAGGCAAAACCAAGAAAACTATTGTCCATGAATAGATGCCGGGGAACTTTTCCCATGGCCTGAAGCACGGATTCGTCACGGATACCTTTCTGCCGGATTTCATCTATCAATCGTTTTCGCAATCCCTTGTGCCTGAAATTATCTTCCAATTGAGGTTTTTTTTGTGATGTGCGACAAAATTACCATTCTCTCCGGGTTTTTCAACACTGGAAAGTTGATAAATAAAAGTCGGGCAAAGTAACTGATGACAGGTAAAAACCTACATTTACATCACTATGTTACACGCAGCCCTGTTGTTTCCCGGTGTGCCGGATGATTTGTTCATCGGTTCAATTCAGTCCATCAAAGGAGTGAAGTGGGAAGCATTGGTGTCTACGCTTGGAAAAGATTATTCGGAAGTGACGGAGGAACTCCTATCCGCAAATTGCAACATGGTCAACATCTTCGATCCGGATTTTACCACTTTCGGCTTTCTCTCCGGTTTGGTGAGAAAGGGATGCCACCTCTTCCTCCCGGAGAAACAGCGGATGAACTCTGCCGAACGGATGAATCTGATCCAATTGGCAGAGGAGGGAAATTCTTTGATCCAAATCCGCAATGACCTGTTATTTCATCCCTCCTTTCTGGATAAGGAAAAATTGGAAAATGACTCCAAACTGATCGAAATTCATCAGGTTGCCCCCAACAGACCAGATGCACTCCAGGAAATTCTTTATAGCAACTTATTGATAATCATGAGGCTGATTAATTCCGATCCCTCCCACATCAGTGTCTGTGCCATCCCCAATTCGGTCTATCCGCCCAACACCATAAATTTGCACCTTAAATTCAACAACGGCTCGGCCGCCACACTCACCATCTCCTTCAAGGGAAGAAGAAAAGAACACCTCTTGGCTGCTTATGGTTCTGGTGGAGTGTTAAACTACAATTTTGAAGGCAAAATTCACTTTCCTGCGGCTTTGAACCCTGGCACAAAAAACAGCCAGTCGTTTGGAAATAGTTTGTTGTACAAACAGATTGCCTATTTCTCCGAATGCATCTTAAAGAAGGATTGCATGCGATTTGCGCTGAATGACGAAGCAAAAACTTTTCGGCTCATCGAAAAAATAAATCAGAAACTGGAATACAATTCGGTACTCAATTAAGCTCACTATTCAAATCAAACCCAAATCTATCTGTCCAATGATGTATTCGATGATGCGGTCTTCGGTGACAGGGTCGTACTGTGCCTTGAGGTCGTGTCCAAATAATTTAGCCACGGATTGCCAGAAAAAGGCAGAGAATCCACCCTTGAATTCCTTGATGATTTCATAGGAAGAGCTGCCCGTCTCCCTGTCGAGCAGCTTGATCAGGATGCGTCCCTCCGAGACCTTCATCCTTCTGAGTTCATCCTCAAACTCCAGAAAAAGCTGCTTTTCAACCGCCTTGACATAATTTCTGCGTTCCCTTTCCGATTTGAAGGAGGAGTACACCTTGTTGTATTCAGACAATTTAATAGCAGCCGCCTTCGCAATGGGATAAACTTTTTTGACCTTTAGCTCAAGAAGCGTATAATCGTGCAGTTGTCGGGGGCTCATATCCTTTTTATCGGGGAAAATATCCACCGGCTTGAGATAAAAATGAAGGGAGGTATCGGCAGGAAGCGAAACCTCTTTGCTGGTTGGCACAGGCCTGGTTTCACCCGTCTGGGAAAATGACAGCACTGGGATGATCAGCAAAAAACATATAAAACTCCATTTTAGACCCATTTCAGCCCATTTTGGGTACAAATTTACGAAAGGAATCCCCGATCCAACAAATTTTGATTCGCTAATAATGACTTATTAACATTCTTTGCCTATCCAAAATCCATATCTTTGTATGGAAAACAGCAACCAACAAGATCTTACCCATTCTGTATGAACAATTTTAACGTAAACGTCAACTCTGAAATTGGCGAGTTGGAAGGAGTCATTCTTCATTCGCCCGGACCGGAAGTAGAAAACATGACCCCCGAAAACGCAGAAAGGGCGCTTTATAGTGATATCCTAAACCTTTCCGTTGCATCCAAAGAGTATTTTGAGTTGAAGGAGGTCCTGAATAAAGTAACGAAGACCTACGAGATCAAGCAACTTCTTACGGAAACACTTTCCAACAACACCTGCAAAGAGTCACTCATTAGAAATGTCTGCAAACAGGAGGGAGCTTACGACGAGCTGGATCTTTTACTTGGCTTGTCGCCAGGTGTGCTGGCAAAACAGTTGATTGAAGGGGTCGTTCTGAACCGCGACAACCTTACAAAATTTCTGAGCAACGAAAGATATTCCATGCGCCCGCTGCACAATTTTCTCTTTACCCGGGATGCTGCCATCTCTATGGGGAACGAGGTGCTGATCGGAAGAATGGCCAGCAAAGTAAGGGAACGGGAGACCTTGATCATGGAGGCCATCTTCAGGGACCATCCGGCATTTGGTGTGAATACCATCAACCCGGAAAAAGTCGCCGGCGGTAGAATCAACTTCAGAAATGCCACCATCGAGGGCGGAGATGTAGAAATAGCGAACGAACAGATTATCCTGGTAGGCAGTGGAGCAAGGACCTCAACGGAGGGGATTGACCTGCTTACAGAAATTCTTCGGGATAAAAAAGAGGGCACCAAATACCTGATTGTTCAGGAACTGCCCAGAACTCCTGAGTCATTCATCCATCTCGATATGACTTTCACCTTCCTCGACAAGAATGCCTGCATGGTCTACGAACCGTTGATCCTGAAAAAAACGAAGTTTCATACCATCAAGATTACCATCGACAATGGCAAGGTCACCTCCATTCACGAGGAGCCAAGCCTGCTGAAAGCGCTGGAGCGCTGCGGCATGGAGCTTGCTCCCATCACGTGCGGCGGCCACGGCGATCCCTGGATCATGGAGCGGGAACAGTGGCACAGCGGAGCCAATTTCTTTGCGATCGCACCCGGAAAGGTGATTGGTTACGAACGGAATGAAAAGACCCTGGAAGAGATGAACAGGCATGGTTTCGAAATCATCAAGGCCATCGATGTCATAGAGAACCGGGTGAACATCGATGACTACAAACGTGCCGTCATTACCATTGCAGGATCTGAACTGGCCCGTGGAGGCGGAGGGGCGCGGTGCATGACCATGCCCGTCAAAAGAAAGAATGTCAACTGGTAGCCTGAATGAGAAAACTCGAGAACAGTGAACTTTCGCGGCCCAGCACCGAGGAATTTAAACATCTGACCAAGATGCCCCTGGTGGTGGTGCTCGACAATGTTCGCAGCTGCCACAACATCGGTTCGGTATTTCGTACCTCCGATGCGCTGTTGGTGGAGAAAATTTACCTGTGCGGGATCACCTCCACCCCACCTGACAAGGAGATCCGCAAGACTGCACTGGGAGCAGAAAACAGTGTCGCCTGGGAATACCTTACTTCCACTTTAGAGATTGTTTCGAGGCTGAAGGAGGAGGGTTACGTCATCGTAGCCATCGAACAGGTGGAAAAAAGCATCAGCCTGGAAAATTATGTGCCACCGGAAAACATCAAACTGGCACTTGTCTTTGGAAATGAAGTGAAAGGAGTTCAGCAGGAAGTGGTGGATGTTTGCGACTTTGCCTTGGAAATACCGCAGTACGGCACCAAACATTCGTTCAACATCTCCGTGAGCGTGGGGATCGTTTTGTGGGACTTGTTTTCCAAATTGAAAGGACGCTTCAACTGACTGGATTTGAAAACCTGTCGGGTTGCAGTGTGCGTATCAAAAACTTTTTTATTTTTGCCTCCCTATGACCATAACTATCAGAAAAGTAGAAAACAAAAAAGACCTTCGTCTTTTTATTCATCTTCCTGCAGAAATTCACAAGGACCATCCGAATTGGGTACCACCGCTTTACATGGATGAATGGGAGTATTTCAATCCAAAAAAGAACATTCTGTTTGAACATTGTGAATACTTACTGCTGCTAGCTTTCAGGGGTGAAAAGTGCGTAGGCCGCTGCATGGGGCTTATCAGCAAAATTTACAACGAATCGCACAACGAGAATCACGTGCGTTTTTCGAACCTTGAAACCTGGAATGATCCGGAGGTGTTTAATGCGCTTATCGACTACGTAGCAGAATGGGGAAAATCCCTTGGAATGGTACAACTTGTTGGCCCGTTGGCATTTTCAGACAAAGATCCGCAGGGATTCCTGATTGAAGGATTCGATAAACCCGTTGTCATCGCCTCCAACTGCAATTTCCCATACATGGTGGATCTGTCAGAGGGGGCAGGTTTTACCAAGAAGGTGGATTGTGTGGTCTACCAGATTCCAATTCCGGACGAGATTCCTCCGCTTCACCAGAAGATTTTGGAACGTGCGGAAAAACAGAATACCAACCTCCGACTACTTCAGTTTACTTCGAGGCGCAAAATCAAACCATTGGTAAGACCGGTATTGCAACTGGTGAATGACACCTTCGGTGATATTTATGGATTTGTCCCTTTCAACGAAAAGGAGATGGATGATTTTGCCAATAAATATCTCTTTCTCATCAATCCCAGGTATGTTAAACTGATCGTCAACGAGAAGGACGAAATTATTGCCATGTTTATTGCGATGGCTGATATCAGCGAAGGAATCAAGAAGTCAAAGGGGTACCTCTTTCCTTTTGGAATTTTCCAGATTTTTGCCGCTGCCCGCAAAACCAAACAGATTAACTTGCTGCTTGGAGCCATCGACCCCCGTTACCAGGGGCGCGGACTGGATGTCTGGATGGGACTCAGTCTGGTCAAGTCTGCCAGGGAAACCGGAAAGATGGTGATGGATTCCCACCTTGAACTAGAGACCAACACCAAGGTTCGCGCCGAAATGGAGAAATTTGGCGGAAAAGTCTACAAAAAATTCAGAATTTATCAACGGGATATTATCTGACCTCAAAATGATAGTTTCCTGATCCGATCAGATACACCTCGAAATCATCCGTTTTTCCAATCCGGGTGATTTCTTTTTTTTGGACTACCGGTATCCCGGATTCATATACCTTCGAACTCTTCTTTGCGGGAATCCATACCTCCGACAGACAATTGAACGGCACTTCCACCTGCATCTTCAGGGTACTTTTTGTTCTTTCCCAACCGGAAGCAACAGTGCCCCGGACGGTTTGGAGGGAACAATTTGCCCTGTTTAAACCATCCGCCAAATAGGGATGAATAATGGTCCTTTTATAGGCTGGAAACTTCTCCAACAAATTGATTCCCGTAAGCGTCTTGTAAAACCAGCTGTCAATACTTCCCATCATCACGTGGTTGTGTGATTGCTTCAGGGTCCAGAATTCACACAGGGTATTGTATTTTTTCATCATCTCCTCCCATCCCGGATATCCCTTGAAATTGACCAGTTTCCAGGCCACATCAGATCTTCCTGCAGAGGAGAGTGCCTCCGGCAGGTATTTCGTACCCAGCACACCGGTCGTAAGATGACCACTGTCAGAAACAAGAATTTGATTTACTAGATTTTCCTGTACCTGTTTTCGCCTTCCTTCCGGTACGAGTCCCAAGTAAAGTGGAAATGCGTTGGCCATCTGGCTTCCATCGTTGTAACTGTTTTCCGATGCGTGAAAATAATGAAAGTTGTAGGCTTCCTTGATCCTGGATGCCATTTCTGCATAGTAACCTGAGTCTTCTGGATGTCCGGCTATTCCAGCCATTTTGGTAAGTAGCTGTGCGTCGAGGTAAAAATAGGCCGTTGGAACCGATTCCGGATCACCTTCTTTCCATCCCTTCGCCCTGCTGCCCCAGTCCCCAATCCAACCCTTGGACAGAATAAACTCCTTGCTACTAGCAATCAAATGATTAAAATAGCGAGCCATCGTTTCATAATGGTCGCGAATCAATTGTTTGTCCCCATAAACCCGGTAACAATCCCAGATCATGGTCAGGTAACTGCTGCTCCATTCTACCCCGTCATCCTTGATGTACGGACGTGGTGAGATGATGGGAAGGTCACCGGTGCTGTCCTGATTTGCCTTGATTCCGCTGAACCAGTTCCGGTAAAAATGAGCCATGTTGAAATTGAAAAGCGCCTCTTCGGAGGTAACCTGGGCATCTCCCATCCAACCGAGTCGTTCATCCCTTTGCGGACAGTCCATCGGGTAACCCATCATGTTACTTTTCTGGGACCAGAGGGTCGCCCTGTGAATCTTGTTGACCAGTTCATTGTCACAGCTAAAGCTCCCGGCGGGCCGGTTGTCGGATTGGACCACGCATCCTTCTGCTTTCAGTATCTCCGGAAAGGGCTGATCCGAGGAGACCTCTGCATATTGAAAACCAAAGAAGGTAAAATGGGGTTCGTAAACCTCTACGCCTCCGCCTTTCAAAACATATTCAGCGGTAGCTCGGGCATTTTCATTGCAGGTTACGTCAAGATTTCCGGCACCATCCAGCTCTTCGGAATATCTGATACGAATCTTTGTGCCCCGCTTTCCTTTCAGGGTAAGTGAGCTCCAACCAGCAAAATTCTGGCCAAAATCGATGATTTTTACATTTAACTTTGGTTCTATAACTTGTTTCGCGGGGATCCGCTCAACCACCCTTATTGGAGGCATATCGTTGGCAACTAGTTCACCTGCTGGTGGTTCAGAAATCACTGCCTGTTTCCAGGAGCTGTCATCGAAGTTGGCCGATGTCCAACCTTTCTCCTCCAGAGTCGCATCATATACCTCTCCGTCATAAATGCAATTAAACAGGGAGGGGCCGGGAGCCATTTTCCAGTGCTCATCCGTTCCAATCACTACTTTGGTGCCGTTTTCATACACCACCTCCAACCGGAGAATCGCCTTTTTGTAGCCAAACCACTGCATCCGATACTCCTGCCACCATTTTTTATAAGGACTGTACCAACCGTTCCCGAGATGGATGCCAATGGTATTTTTCCCTGCGACCAATTGCTCTGTTACATCGAGATGATCATACAATATTTGCTTGTGATAAGGAGTTTTGGCCGGCGAGAGCACCTGGTCGCCCGTTCTGCGTCCATTGACGTAAAGTTCATATAGCCCTAGTCCGGTGACAAAAGCCGTGGCTGAGCGAACTTTTCCTGTAAGTTGGAACGTGTGCCTAAGGAGCAGGGATCTGCCATTTTGGTGGATGGAGTCACCGCTTTTCCCCTCCTCTTTGGCCCCTGAGAAAAAGCCTTTGGCGGGTAAATGTTCGTTGCCTTCGCCTGCCCCGATCCATTTGGCACTCCATTTTCCGTTTTCAGGTACCACGGAGGATTGCCTCTCAACCCTGCTCTGCACAACGTGGTTGTGGTTGTCCCAAACAGTGATTCGATAGAAAAAGGGAGTGTGGCAAAGATCGGCAGGGCTCTCAAAAGGGACATTCAAGGTTTCACCCGACCATACTTTTCCGGAACTCCAGGAACCAGATCCCTCTATATCAATATTTTCAACCGAATTGGCCACCTCGATCCGATAGGCTATCTGAGTCGAACCGCGTTGCCTTGCAGAGACGATCCAGCTGAAGCGGGGAACAGATCTCTCCCTGAAGAAGGTCAGTTCATGGACATCGCATGAAATACTTGATATTTGTAATGATTCTAAATTCATTTTTTGACCATTCAAATAGCCCGAAAAAGCCATAAAAAAGAGTAGAATCGGTATCGCATTTTTCATTTAATCACTTAATTCATAAGAATTTAATAAACATCAAGCTTTCTCCTTCAGGAGGGGTTAAGATAATGGTAATTCAACGATTCGAAAAAAGGAAGGAAATAGTTAAATTTAAAATAATTATTAAATTTGACCAACGAATTCAATCAACTTTTTAAACCAAACTGACGCGGATTTTTCCCATCAGGCATCACAACAAAGGTAAGTGAATGGTTGTCCGAAGTAATGTAACGGGCATACCAAAGGTGAGCATAAAAGTTAATGACAGATACATGAACATACTTTTTTTCCTGATAGGTGTAAGCTTGTTTGCCGCACTTATTTTTTTGGCTATGTTCATTTGGGCGGTAAAGAGTGGGCAGTACGAAGATAATTATACCCCATCTATCCGCATTTTGTTTGATGAAGAGGAAGAACTGGAAGAGAAAAAAGATTAATTAACCAAATAGCATTCTGATTTAACTACTTATGGAAGTACAAAAATTTAATTACGACAATGCGTTGGTGAGGAATTTTATCTTCGCAACGCTGGTTTGGGGGGCAGTCGCCCTTTTGGTAGGACTGGTTATCGCCCTTCAACTTGCATTCCCGGTTCTCAACTTCGGATTGGAGTTTACCTCCTTTGGAAGGGTTAGGCCGGTGCATACCAATGCGGTCATCTTTGCCTTCATTGGGAATGCGATGTTTGCCGGAACTTATTACTCCCTGCAGAGAGTACTGAAGGCGAGATTGTTTAATGATTTGCTCGGAAAAATTCATTTCTGGTTGTGGCAATTCATTATTTTGTGCGCTGCCGTCACGCTCCTTGCAGGATTTACTACCGGGAAAGAGTATGCCGAGCTCGAATGGCCGATCGACCTGATGATCGCTGTCGCCTGGTTGTCGTTTGGTGCCAACATGATTGGTACTGTCATCAAAAGACGTGAAAAACACATTTATGCGGCAGTTTGGTGGTACCTCGCCACTTTCATCGGCGTCACCATATTACACGTGGTCAATTCCATTGAACTTCCAGTTTCGCTTCTTAAAAGTTATCCGATTTATGCGGGTGCTCAGGATGCAGTCGTACAGTGGTGGTATGGTCACAATGCCGTTGCCTTCTTTTTGACAACCCCATTTTTGGGACTGATGTATTACTACCTGCCCAAAGCCTCCGGTCGGCCAATCTATTCCTATCAACTTTCGATCATCCATTTCTGGTCACTGATATTCTTGTACATGTGGGCTGGACCCCACCACCTTTTATTCCAGGCCCTTCCAGATTGGGTTCAGGCATTGGGTGTTACTTTCTCGGTTATGTTAATTGCCCCATCCTGGGGTGGTATGATCAATGGATTGATGACCCTGCGCGGAGCATGGGATAAGGTGAGGGAAGATCCTGCCTTGAAATTCATGGTCATCGCCATCACGGCCTATGGTATGGCCACCTTCGAAGGACCAATGATGTCACTCAAGAGTGTCAACGCCATCAGTCACTTCACCGACTGGACCATCGCGCATACTCATATTGCAGGCATGGCCTGGAACGGTGGGATGATTTTCGGGATGTTCTACTGGCTGATTCCAAAACTCTTTAAGACTCCCCTTCACTCCAAAAAGCTGGCCAATACTCACTTCTGGATTGCAACCCTGGGTATTCTCCTTTTTGCCATTCCATTGTACTGGGCTGCCATCACCCAATGGCTAATGCTGAGAGAATATACCCCTGACGGACTGTTGGCCTATCCGATCTTCATGGAAACGACCATCCGCATCCTGCCCATGTACCACATCCGCATCCTCGGCGGAGCGCTCTATTTCACAGGATACATTATTTTCCTTATCAACATGATCAGGACCATTGCTGCAGGTCAAATCGTTGCCAACGAGGCTGCTGAGGCCCCTGCCCTGGTCAATACGCAAACAAGATCCGAAACCGGCGAAACACCTCATCGCTGGCTCGAAAGAAAAGGAGTTCGCCTGGCCATATTTATGTTCATCGCGCTTTCGATTGGAGGAATCGTTGAAATCATTCCCATGATGAAGGTTCAATCCAACATTCCAACCATCTCTACAGTAACTCCGTATACGCCGCTTGAACTTGCAGGAAGGGATATCTACGTTGCCAATGGCTGCTACAACTGCCACTCTCAACAAATTCGTCCGCTGAGGTTTGAAACCGACCGTTACGGGGAATATTCCAAAATCGGAGAGTTCGTATACGACCACCCTTTCCAGTGGGGTTCCAGGCGGACCGGACCGGATTTGGCCAGAGCCGGTTACATGGGAAGTTCAACCTACAAAACAGCGATCTGGCATTTCAACCATTTCAGCAAACCGAATACGGTTGTTCCAAGGTCTATCATGCCGTCCTATCCTTTCTTGTCGGAGAAAGAGGTCGATCTGACCATGATTCCAACCAAGATCAGGGCGATGCGGATGCTCGGAGTTCCCTATGCCGAAGGATTCGATACCCAGGCTGTTGCCTCCTATATGGCAGATGCCCAGAAGATCTCGGATGAGCTGAAACTGGCAGGTGTGGATGTCAAACCAACCAAGGAGATCATTGCGATGATTGCCTATTTGCACAAGTTGGGCAGGGACATCTCCCCGGCAGGAGCAGCCAATAACGATAAAAAATAGAGAAAATGGGATTTGTAGGCGATACTTTAGGTGGAATTGATGGCATTCAATGGTACTACATTGTTGGTATCGTTATTTTTGTCGGATTATTTATTGGGGTGGCTATTTATACCTATACCATTCCGAAGAAGGATCTGAACAAATTCAAATCCTCCATTTTTGAAAAGGAAGAATTAAATAAACAGAAATAGAAAACATAAACTCTGTTTACTGAAACAGAAAAATCAAAGAATTATGAATACTAAGCTTCAGGATGATAAATATTTTTCGGACCACGATTACGATGGCATCAAAGAGTTAAATAACCCCTCTCCCTACTGGGTGCTCTTTCTGTTCCTCGGAACCATTGCATTTTCGCTCTTCTATGCCGTTCATTATTTTGGCTATCCCAACAATGGCAGAGATCAGGTCAGCGAATACAACAAACAGATGGCCGAGGCAGGAA
>CAINVV010000014.1 GCA_903854235.1 uncultured Bacteroidia bacterium
GTTTTCCCCTTGTAATACATATTTCCCAGCAAAATAGGGAATCCAACGAAGTGCATGGAATAGCTGTTTAAATCGGTCAGCTGAAAATTATTGATCACATAATCTACCTTCAATTCATATGGGTTGGAAGGATTGATGCCCAATTGCGCCTGAAGCTTCCCGTGCTGGTTAAGCTTCATGGAGGCAAAAGCATTGAGCCATTTGGCCGTGGAGGAGACAGAATCCAACTTCATTTCCACTTCGCTCAGGTGGTAGTCGAAAGGCTCTTCGTACGAATTGTCGCGTAGGTCCATCGTGCCTCCTGCAATCCTGAACTTGTTGATCTGGTAGGCATAGTTAAAAGGAACAGTATCCGCAGGCGATTCAACCATCAAATGAAAAAGGTTGATGTCCGAATCTTTCATGGCCACATAGAGGCTTGGTTCATTCAATTCTATCTGATCAAACCGGAAGTCGAACTTCATCGGATAACTGTCTTTCATAATCACATTGGCACTTTTTGCACCCACCACTTTGTGCCCGGTAAGGTCGCTTGCTGAAAAATTTTCTGCACGTCCCTTTCCACGAAACAAAAGGGAATCCAGTTTGTTGATATTCCCCGCCAGGTGAAAATCTCCCCCCACCAGACCTGCCATCTCCTTGATTTGAAAATAGGCCTGCGCATAGGGCAGGAAGGGAGATATGTCCAGTTTTTCGACGGAAAAATCGGCCTTGTAGCTACCGCTTTTCTGGTCAAAATCTGTTTTGGCCTGAAAGGAGCCTCCGTTTTCAAAATTAAATTTCACACCTGCATCCTTGATTTCATTTTGGTTGAAACTGATGTCAGGAATGAAGAATCCAAGATCTTTCAACACATAGGTATGGTTAACGTTTTTATCCGTGAAGGTCAGGTTTCCCTTCTCCATCCCCAGGTTTTTGAGAAAATAGGCAAAAGCTTTCGATGGTTTTCCCTTCTCTTCCGTTTTGGGTTTTGATTTCAGGAACCTAAGAATATCGTCGAAGTTGAAGGTGGTATCCTTGCGAACAATGCTTACTGCTGGATGGACCAAACGGAATTGCTCCACCACCAGTTTAGAAGATAGCAAGGGGATCGGCGAAATCTTTACGGCAAGGGTATCGAAAGAGACAAAAGTTCCCTTGCCGTCGGCCTCCAGCATTTTAAAATCCATCAGGCTGAAGGTGACAGGAAAATAGGTGATCGTTATATCTTGTACCGACAACATTCTACCTGTGTATTCCTGCCCGTGTTCATTGATGTACCGCTTGATTCCATAGGGTGCCGCCAGTAAAACAGCAAGGATGATGACCAGGAACAGCGGGAGAAGGACAAACAGAATGATTTTATAAACTTTCTTCATGGGATCGGTGTTTTGCTCAATAATTTGGTTCAAGGTAAGCCTTGTTGAAAAACAGGACAAATGATGGACAAAATTAAACTAATATTTCCCGCTATACCTTCCCAAGGAGCAAAAAAGGATGATCTTATTTTGTCATAATAAAATCATCCCGAAATCCAGAAGAGTCAGCCTTGAGGAGGTGGATGCGTCAAAATATATTTTTTTCTGGTTTACTGTCAGGGCAGTGATACCAGAATGGAGGTTCCTTTTCCCACGGTACTTTTGATCACAAGTTTTCCATCGTAGAGTTCAACAATTTTTTTTGTGATGACCAATCCAAGACCGGAACCTTGTTGTTCGTAGTATTCCCTGTCAAATTGCATATAGGCGCCAATTCTTGAGATGTCGGTGGATGAAATTCCCCTGCCTTTGTCCTCGACGGAAAGGTGGAAGGTTCCCTCTTCCATGCTGAAACCGACCTCTACTTTGTCTCCTGGCAGAGAAAATTTAAATGCATTGTCTGTCAACTCTTCGGTAATCTTCAAAAATTCTGAATTTCCAATGAAGGCCACACCCTCACTTATTGTAAATTTTAGGTCTGTCAGTCTGGAATATCCAAATGCGACCTCTTCCGCAACGCTTTTGCATATTTTGTCAAGCGACTTTAGTTTGACGACCTCCACCGACCCTTTTTTCTTGAGTTCCAGCTGTGCATAGATCAGGTAATTCTGTATCAGCCGGTACAATCGCATCGAGCTGTCGTAGATGTTCTTCCCTACACTGGCCAACTCCTCGTGCGTGTAAGACTGGGGGTAATCCATCAGGAGCTGTCCGTAGCCGATCATCCCATTCAGGGGAGTTCTCAGCTCGTGGGGAAGATGGTGCATAATATTGTCCCGCAGCTCATTGAGTTCATTCTCTCTTTGAGATTCTATTTCCGACGCCTTCTTCAGACGGGTGTGGATGGCACTCAGCAATTCCTCCCTGGTATAGGGCTTGGTGATATAATCATCCGAACCAAGTTCCATTCCAGTTCTTAAATCTGAGCGCTCAGAAAGTGCCGTCATAAAAATAAAGGGGATCAATTTTGTCTGTTCACTCTTTCGGATTCTGTTCAACACTTCATAGCCATCCATTATGGGCATCAGGATGTCGCACAAAATTAGATCCGGAAGGTAGGTATTGGCAGACAGAATACCATCCTCTCCATTTTCCGCTTCGAATACCTGAAAGCCTTCGTACGTCAAAATCTCGGAGACACCCTCTCTAAGTAAGACCTCATCTTCAATAACCAATATTTTTTTCATCCGTTCAAATTTAGTTTTGTATGGGCAGAAAGAAAATTCACTTGTTGCTTTACTGTTTGGTGCGAATACTTCCGCCAGGGTATTCCCAATTTGCTATTTATCGTCATATCCGTTCGTGCTTCAGAATTTTTCCAGATTGGTCGTCCGGTGAAAATTTTGTTCCTGGTGCTGTCCCATCCTCAGATATGGAGCAGACCAGGGAGACTACCCCTCAGGCAGTGAGGTCATTTTTGGCAGGTGCACCACAAAAGTGCACCCCTTGCCAAGTGCACTTTTAAAAGTAATGTCACCGCCATGCAACCTGACGGATTCTTTTACAATACTCAACCCCAGTCCGTTCCCCTGAATCTGCCTGACATTGTCGGCCCGGTAGAACGGGAAAAAGAGGTTTTTTTGATTCTCTTCTGGAATGCCAATCCCGTTGTCTTTAATACTCAGTTGAATCTGATTGAATTGTTCCGCAATTTTAACTTTCACTATCGGATCTGGCTGTGCATATTTGATGGCATTGGACAGGAGATTGTTCAGTACCTGCACCATTAATCTGGCATCCAACATCATAGGCAGGGTTTCAATATCACATTCCAACCGGATCTTGTTCTTCAGCTGGCTATCCAGGTTAAAATCCATAATGGCGGTATTGCAGAGTGCAATCAGGTCAATCATTTGCGGATCGAAGCTTAGTTTCCCCTCCTGGATTTTTGCTATCTGCATCACATCTGTCACTACCTTGGCCAGGTGCTGCACCTGTTCTTTGATATTCGTCAGTTTCTGTTCGATCTGATCATCGTTCATTTTTGTGCGATAGGTCTTCAGGGAGTCGCTCATCATCAGAATGGAAGCCAGTGGAGTCCTGAATTCGTGGGATGCCATTGAGACAAACCGTGACTTCAGTTCATTCAACTCCTTCTCCTTGGCAATGGCCGATTGAAGGCTCTCTTCGAACCGTTTCCGGTCTGTAATGTCGATCTTGATGGCGATGAAATTCCTGATCTCCCCCTTGTAGTCAAGTACCGGTGTAATGGTCTGTTCTTCCGGATAGAGGGTGCCATCCTTTCTCCTGTTGATAATTTCCCCACTCCAGACTTGGCCTCCGAGAATGGTTGACCACATCTCCCCAAAGAAGGAGGAATCCTTTTGTCCGGTTCCGATGATTTCGCCGCAATGTTTTCCGATGAACTCCTCCATCTGATAACCTGTCAGCCGGGTAAAACCGGAGTTGGCCCACTGAATTCTTCCCTTGACATCTGTAATGATAATGGCCAGTGCAAAGGATTCGAAGGCGGCACTCTGCATCCTCAGGGCGGTTTCGTGCATCTCCCTTTCCGTCACATCCCTTGATATTCCGAACAAGGCATCTCTTCCATCCCATTTCCCTAAAATGACATGGGTTTCTACGGGAATCAGGGTCCCGTCTTTTGCCTTCAATGGTACCGGACAATAGGCGGCCTTTCCAGCCAGCATATCCTCCACAATGGAACCGGCTTCATTCCGGCGTTCCGGAGGATGGACATCCAGCACATGAAATTGCCTCAGCTCTTCTGTAGTATAACCTAGACGTCTTTCTACCACACTGTTTGTGAGCAGGATCGAACCCTCCATATCCAGGATGAACATAAAATCATTGATGGTGTCAAACATCATCCTGAAATTCAGCTGGCTGGAGAGCAGCGCCCTTTCCGCATTGATCCTTGAGATGGTTCCTCCCAGCTGAAAGGCCAGGGCTTCTATGGATATTTGAATGTTCTCATAGAAATCGGGATGATGTCTGGAAGCAAGGTTAAGTGCCCCAATCACTTTGCCTTCGTGTTTGATGGGAATCACGGCGAGGCTGAGCAGGTGTTCCCGCTCATCGTTCACCAGATTGGTGAAATTTTCAGGACGGTAGAGACCGTAAATTGGCTCACCTTTCGCCACAATCTTGTACTCCGGAGTATCCGAATCCAGTTTTGATTTTGCCGTTATAAAATCATCGGATAATCCCTTGTGTACGGCAAGGTTCAATTCAAAATTGGTGGAGTCCAACAAGTAGATACCGCCGGCATCTATGCTCTGAACCTGAAACAGGGCATCCAATGTTAGTTGGAGTGCTTTCTGAAGATCATTGGTGGCACTCAGCTGGGTGGCTAGGTCCCGCTGAAGAACTATGAGCTTCTCGTAATTTTTACGATAGGTGATCTCTTCAAAGATGTATAAACGACCATGGTATTGATCCTCCGCATCCCGGATCTGGGAAGAGAATCTTCGGATGGTACGGCCATTGACGAAAGGAATCTCATCTTCCACAATGGCCCTGTTCTCTTCAGATTGCAATGGTTTGCAGGATTCTGCAAAGGCTGGAATATCAACCAAAACAGGTAAACAATCGGGTATGATGTCGTTGTTTTTCAACTCCCTTTTTCGGATGGCATCCTCCAAATGGTCGATGCCCCAGATTTCACAAAACCTGTGGTTGATGTAGAGGATTTCATCCGTACGGTTATCCACCACCAAAAAGGCAAGCGGCGAGGATTCCGTCATCTGTTTGAGAAGGGCCTCGTTCCAGCGCAAGGCAAACTCCGCGCGTGCCCTGTCTGTTATATCAATGCCTGAGGTTAAAACTCCGAAAATTTCATCATTTTGATAATAAGGGGTATAGGTGATTCGGTTGGTTCTGATTTGTCCGGTGGGCGTTTTTATTTCATTCTCAAAGGTCACTGTTTGCCCCTGCAGCGCCTGCAGAAGATAGGGATAAGCCTTCTCATAGGCCTCCTTACCAATGATCTGCTCGATTTTTTGACCGTTGCAACCCCTCTCCGGAATGCTGAAGATCCTGCGGAAGGTATTGTTGGTAAAGGTAAACTCCAGATTTTTGTTGACCAGTGAAATGATGACAGGAACATTGTCTGTCACCTGAAACAGGGTCTTTTGGCTGATTTCAAGCTCCAGTTCCATCTTTCTCCGCTCCGATATGTCGTGGATGACGGAGAAGAGCAATCGCTTGCCTGCCACATCGATGGGAGTTGAATGAACCTCAACGGGGCATATTTCGCCGGAAGCTTTTCTGTGCGGAAACTCAAAATAGTTGCGCTGCTGAAAATAGGCCTTTCTCATTTCCGTTTTGATCTGTTCTTGAGTAAGGCAGTTGATATCGGCGATATTTGCCTTGCTGCTACTGATGGAATCAAAACCGTAAAATGTATCAGCCGATTTATTGGCATCTACAATCTCTCCGGTATCCGGATCCACGATGAGCATGATGGCGGAATGGTCGTGGAACATCTTGTGAAAACGCTCCTCGCTCTCACGCAGTTCATTCATCATCTTGATCTCCTTCTCGATATCCATCGCCATGGCAATGTATCCCCCCAGCGATCCGTCTGCATTCTTATAGGTTGAAAGGGTGAGGATGACCGGAAATTTGGACCCGTCCTTCCTGAGTAGAACCCATTGCCCCTTGTAATTGTCGTGCCCGTGCAAAAGGGTTGCAAAAATCTCTACCTCCTGAAGTTCATCGCCGGAAGTTTCAATTTTTAATTTTCTGGACCTGTGAAGTAGCTCCTCCGGATCGAAAAATCTGATGGGGGTGATTTTCCCGATCACCTCTGTAGCCGAATAACCCAGCTTTTTGTGGGCGGCGGTATTGAAGGTTTGAATGATTCCATTTTGATCCGTGGAGATAATGGCAATACCAGCGTGATCGACAATGGCCTGATTGAGACCTGACAGGGATATGAGCTCGGAAGTCTGCGCGGCAACCTGTTGTTCCAATATGGTCTGGCTCTGTTTAAGTGCCTCCTCAGCCCTTCTCCGCTTGATGGCTTCTGCCGACAGCACCGAAATTGAATTGAGCAACTCGTCACTTGGGAGGGTTTCTCCTGCCTTTAGGAAAAAATGCAAAAGACCAATTAACTCATTCTCTACCGTCAGGGAAAGGCGGCAAATTTGCTCCAGACCTATCGATGCAAGAAATTTTTCACCTTCGAATTCAGGGACGACACCGATCGAGACAAAATTGAGGGAACTTGGCCTGCGAATTTTTTGGGTACGAATTTTCTGAATCTCCTCCTCCGTGAAAGGAATTACCTGATTCAAGAGCTGCTGTCCTACGAATTTCCGCAGGTGTCGAAGGGTCTCTTCTTCCGCATCAATCTCTCTGGTGATAAACGCACTTTGTCTGGGAAGAAAATCTGAATAGGCAACGAGGGCAAGACCGGTATAGTTTCTAAGCGCATCCGCAATGAAGTGTTCGATGGATTCCGAATCGGCCACCATCGACAATTTCAGCGCAAACCCATTTAGTATCTGCAATTCACGATTCTGTTGTTCAATGGTTTTTTCCGCGATCTTCCGCTGGGTGATATCCCTTTCTATCATGAAGATACTCTCGATGTTGCCGCTACTGTCCCTGATGACTTCCGGATTCACCTCCAGGTAAAAATGGGACCCATCCTTTCGCAGCACTTCACAATCGATGATCTTGGGAGCCTCACCAGCCAGCATCCTGGAAAATTTCATTTTAGTAGCTCCAACAGATTCTTCGCTCAAAAAGTCGAAAATACTTCGGCCAATCATCTCGCTAGCATCCTGAAAACCATGCCATTTATACAGCTTATCTGATAAATAGAGAATGGTTCCATCAGGTGAAGCAATGGAGATTCCATCCGGGGAGGTCTTTACAATGCTTCGCCATCGCTCGTCGCTCGAGTGAAGCTGTTCTTCCGTCAGTTTGCGTCGCGAAATGTCTTGTATGGTCCCTATCAGCCAATCCTTGTTCTGTTTTTCATCATGGGTTACCCCTCCCAAGGCTTGCACCCATCTGATCTCGCCATCAGATTTCCGAATGATTCTGAATTCCCTGTTGAAAGGACTTTTCCCTGCGACTACCTGTTCATCGTGGTGGAAGTTCAACATCTCCCTGTCGTCGGGATGGATCAATTCGGTCCAGCCCACCCGATCTTTGGGATAGCTTTGATCGATTCCCAGAATCTGATCGAGCACTTCTGTGCATGTCCATTGTCCGGTGACAAGGTCTTCCTTATAGGAACCAACGGAAGCAGCGCGTTGGGCGTCCCTGAAAAGCAGTTCACTCTCCTCTAGTTTTTCGGCAGTCTGAATTCGATCTGTCACATCCTTTGTCGCACCCCTGTATCCAAGAAACAGCCCCTTTTCACTGAAAAAAGGGATCCCATTTGTTTCCAGAAATAGCAGGTGTCCATCCTTGTGCCGGGACGGATGGATAAAATTTGAGAAGGATTGTTGTTGGGAAAACATTTCCCTGGCCCTGTCTTGCAGGGCTGACTCTTCGGCATCTATGAAATCAAACAAATAGGCATTTCCCACCACCTCCTCAATCGTCCTGCCTAAAAAGTTGACTTTTGAATAGCTGATATAGGTAAGCTTCGCGGTTTGATCCACCTCCCAGATCAATAGTTCAGAACCTTCCAGTATCTGGTACATTCGTTCCTCCCTTTTTTTCAGAGCACTTTCGACACTCCTTTTTCTGAATACCTTGTGTAATTCAGTGATGACGGCCTCCACCCTTGCCAAATCGGTATCGTTGTAGTCCACCTCCTTGTTTCCCAGGACAAAGATGAGCTTCACCTTATCCTGCAAGATCAACGGAACGCTAAGCATCCGGTCAATTTTTGGATGACCGGGGGGGAAACCCTTTTTACCCTGGGCCTGTAGCAAACTGTTGCAAATGACAGGCCGCTTTTCCCGGATGCAATCTGCCCAGATGCCTGCCGAATTCACTGGGTAATGGTCGTCAGACATGGGATGGAAATTTTTCAGGGCCTCGTCGTTCCAGGTTGTGAAGATGATCTCCCTTTGGTTATCGCTAACCTGATGAAAGAAGCCCAGCTTACTGTCTGATATCTTTACAACAATATTCAGAGCCCTTTTATAGAGCTCCCTGGTGGTTAATTCTGCCTCTGTGAGAAAGAGGTCCAGCATCAACTCGGTACATTCGGCATTTTTTAAAAGCGTTTTTTCCATTTTTTCCTTGTCATACCGGCACTCAGGTTTTTCGTAACACCTTCCTGCCTAAGGGAGATCTGAACAATTTGCGATCCCGGTAATGCTAATTTTTATTCTGTTAATATTTCGTTTTGGATCAATCAATGGTGTGGGTCCGGTTTCATTTTAGAATTTCTTTTCGCTGATTGACCCCGGACCAAATGATACTAAATGATCTTTTTGACTAAACCAAAAAATTTAAAGGGTGGATATTTGAACGGAAGATCGATCCAGGTGGGTGATGTAACAATGGCCCTGGCGTGACTGAACACCTTGAAGCTATTGATGCCGTGATAGTTACCCATACCGCTATTGCCTACACCCCCAAAGGGAAGATGGTGGTTGGCAATGTGCATCAGGGTATCGTTGATGCATCCACCCCCTGAAGTGGTTTCCAACAAGGTCTGTCTTGCTTTTTTCCTGTGTCCAAAGAAATAGAAGGCCAGCGGTTTCTCGTGGTCATTGATGAATTTGACCGCCTCTTCCAGCTTTTCAAAAGTTAGGACCGGCAACAGGGGCCCGAAGATCTCCTCCTGCATGATCAGGAAATCAGGTTGTATTTCTTCGATCACCGTAGGAGCGATAAAGCGGCTGGCTAAATCCACCTCTCCGCCGACCGTAATTTTACCTTGTTTCATCAGACTTTGCAACCGTACCATCGCCTGATCGTTTACGATTCTGGGATAGAAACGACTCTCCCGAATCTTCTTGCCATAGAGCTCTTCAATCGCCAAAGCCAAATTTTTCACGAGCTGATCCTTCACCGAGGTATGAACCAGGAGGTAATCCGGAGCAATGCAGGTCTGACCGGCATTGATGCATTTCCCCCAGGCAATTCGCCTGGCAGCCAGGTCAAGGTTCGCTCCTTCATCCACGATGCAAGGGCTTTTGCCTCCCAATTCCAGAACAACCGGGGTCAAGTTTTTGGCTGCTGCCGACATCACAATCTTCCCAAGGGCCGGACTTCCTGTGAAGAAGATCAGATCAAAACGCTGGTCCAGCAGCAGTTGATTTACCTCCCGACCACCTTGTAGGATGGCGACGTAGGAGGGATCAAAGATCTCAGTCACCAGCTCTTCCATCACACCGGCAATGTGCGGCGTATAGGGAGAAGGTTTCAGCACGGCACAACAGCCGGAGGAGATGGCTCCAACCAATGGATTGAGCAACAACTGAAAAGGATAGTTCCAGGGAGCAATGATCAGGGCAGATCCCAGCGGTTCGGAGAGGATCTTGCTACCCGATGGTAAAAGTTGAAGTGGTGTTCTTACCCGTTTCGGTCTCGCCCAGCATTTGAGGTGTTTCAGGTGATTGTCGATCTCCTGCAACACGATGCTGATCTCAGTCAGGTAGGCCTCTTCTGGTGATTTGTGCAAATCCTTCCAGAGTGCCTCTGTGATCCTGCTTTCATATTTCAGAATCGCAAATTTAAATTTCTTCAGGTTTTGCTTTCTGAACGCCAACGATTTAGTGACATTGGATTTAAAAAATGCCCTTTGAGCTTCGACCATTGTAGAAATGGTCCCTTTGTCGCACTTTTCCATGGCAGCTTTCATTAAATTTTACGCCCTTCAAAATGTTCCATGGTCCTGTAAATACCCAGTACTCTTCCCACCATAAAATCGAAAAGTGGAATTGGAAGTATTCCCTGGCACAACCTGACAATGTGAATGATCCAGGGCATCTTGACGAAGATTTTATTCCGTTCAATGCCCCTGATAATTTGCCTGGCAACCCTGTTGGGCTTCAGGATGGGAAGTATAGACGACCTGACTCCGTCGAACATGCCGGTATTGATGTAGTAAGGTGTTACCGTAGTGACGTGGACATTCGTTTTCAATTGCTGCATTTCGATCCTGACGCTGTCGGACCATCCAATAACAGACCATTTACTGGCTGCATAAACCGACATTTTTGGATTTGAAATCAATCCGGCTGAAGAGGCAATGTTGCAGATATGACCCTGTTTACGTGCGATCATATCGGAGAGAAACTGTAGGGTGACCAACATGGGTGCATTGGCATTGATCTCCATGGTTCTTGTGATCTCCTGAACAGCGTGTTCGTGAAAATATTTTCCAACTACAATTCCCGCATTGTTGATCAGGAGGCCAACAGGTCCGGTCTGTTTTACCAGAGTAGCCGCTGAGGCAATCTGTACCGGATCCGAAACGTCTACCCGGTAACCTGTGACTTTCCCCAAGGGTAAAAAGGCAGCCACCGTTTCGTCGATTCTCTCCTGGCTGATATCCCAGATGATCAGTTCGGCTCCTTTCTTCAGTACTATTTCCCCCATCAATTTCCCGATTCCCGATGCTCCACCGGTAATCAGCACCTTTGTCCCATTTTCAATTTTCATAACCTAAGTATTTGTATTCCAAATGCAATAATCACCCAAAGGTAATATTTCCCGAATCAATTTGCACTTGAAATAATTGGGAGAATTGGGGGCAGTAGCTAGATTCATCGCTCTTTAATTAGACGTTGCTCCATCGGCCAGGCGGAAGATGAAATCGGTCAGTTCCTGGTCCCTTTTCAGACCTATTTTGAGCTTTAGTCGGTACCTTTTCTTCCTAACGCTTTCACTGGAAATGTTCAGAATGGTGCCAAGTTGATTGGTGTCAAGCTGCATGTAAGTGGCAGCTAGCAGGACCAGGTCCTGTTTCTTCAGCTTGGAATTTTTAAGTAAAAGGGAGTGCTTGAAATTTGGATAGGTCTGCTCGAACTTAAACAGGAATACGGTCTGGTTGTTCAAAAGGATGGAACGGTTGCGCAATCTGTTGCGCAAATCTGTCAAAATTCTTCGCTGATCTTCTGAAAGATTGCTGCGTTGAAGGGCCGAAGTCAGATGGGAAGACATCTGCTGAAGGGTACTGTTGATTTCTATCGACCGAAGGGCGTCCTGCATCAGCTGGTCTTGCTTCTCTTTCAGCTGGACTTCAACCTTTGCCTTTTCGGCAACCACCTGATCGAGTGTACCTTTTTGTGAATTGAATTTGCCTTCCAGTTCGGCGATTCCCTCTTGCAGCTCGAGTTCAATGGATTCGATACGCAACTTGAACCGCATTTCAATCGAGCGATGCTTTTCCAGTCTGACCATTACTGCCTTCAGGAGTTCGTCAACTGTAAATGGTTTAATGAGGTAATCATCTGCACCAAGCTCCATTCCGTCACGCACATTTTTCCGGTCCTCCAGTGCAGAGATGAAAATAAAAGGAAACTGCAATTGACCATCCTCGTGTCTCAGCGATTTAAGTACTTCATATCCATCGGCGCCGGGCATCATGATATCGGAGAGGATAAGATCCGGTTGCCATTCCCTGGCAATTTCAATACCGTCAATTCCATTGTCAGCCTGAAGCACCTGAAAGCCCTCAGCCGTCAATACTTCGGCAATACTGGTTCTCAGCTGCAATGCATCTTCTATGATAAGAATGGTATCCATTCAGTAATATTTTTTTTCTTACGCAATGTTTTAAGTTGTAGCTTTTTTACGAAATCGGGATCAACCGGTTACTAAAACGGCACCAAACAACAACTAAAATTCTTCTGAAGATTAGTCGCTTCAAAATGAAAAGGTCACTGCTCTTATAAAATGACTAATCCGGATAGCTTAAGGGGAGGCTGATCCAGCTTAATTTAAAAACATTTGACCAATTGAATCAAGCAATTCGGTTTTCATTGGAGAAGATTACTCTCGCCTCCTTTGGGGTGATTTTATCTACCAGATACACTTTGCCGTTGCCACAAGGCCAGCCCTGATATTCGCATCCTTCTGTCAGTTCAACAAAATCTTCCGATTCTTCGATCACCTCATATTTATCCGCAAAATATCTGTTCCAAAAGGAAGCAAACAGGTTTCTCAGCAGGGAGTGGGTATGATTTGACATAAAATCATCCACACTAATTGCCCTTCCTTCTTCTATTCTTACTTGCACCATGACAGACGTTTTTAATTCATTTTTAAGAACCGATAGATTTGCAATCGTTTCATTTTATCCTTGTTTTCCAGAAACATCGTCCGGTATTCAATTTAACTTGAATCCTTTAGATTGCTGAACCATGACATTTTTTCTCCTGATTTGCAAATCGATTCCATCATAGCAACAATCAGAAAGAGAAAAAGTTTAAAAAATCATCTCATCAGGATTCAGCCGAGGGGCAAAAATTTTCCTTTCCATTCTATCGTAGTGCAAATTAAATCGTTTGTAACTTAATAAGTCAGGTCAATGCGTGGTCAATTCGTGGACAGATTTCAAATTCGGCTATAATTTTATGTTTCGCAGCCTCCATCCTCCCATGAAAATAGGAAGATATTTTCCATACCCGACGGGAGAATTTCGATTTTGGAAAAGTCGATTTCAATGCACTGGAACCGCAAATTTACAGTCCGGATTTTGAAGGATTAAAAAAAATGCCCTTCTTGCAGCCTATAATTTTCGCATCAAATGAATTACCTGCCACTGATTGGAACAGTATTCCTCCTGAATTTACTGGCGGCGATGAGTCCGGGTCCAGATTTCGTGATGACTGTACGGAATTCCCTTTGTTATTCAAGCAGGGCCGGCATCTTTACGGCATTGGGCATCAGTCTGGCATTGGGGGTTCATCTATTATACTGTGCCGCCGGAATAGGCTACCTCATTTCAACTTCCATCCTGCTCTTTTCCATCATCAAAATACTTGGCGCGACCTATCTGATTTACATCGGAATTGCATCCATCAGGGCCCGGGGATCCCGGCTGGATTTGGCTTCCGAACGATCAGGTTCCGACCTAAGCCGGCTAAAGGCATTCAGATTGGGATTTCTGACCAATGTTCTGAATCCCAAAGCCACCCTGTTTTTCCTGAGCCTATTTACCTTCGTCATCGGAGCAGACACTCCGCGGTACGTGATCCTGATCATTTCGGGCCTCATCATGATAACAGCGTTCTGTTGGTTCAGCATCGTCTCCATCTTCCTGGCACAGCCGAATATTCAACAAATCTTCCTGAAATATGAAAAGGCCATCAACCTGACCCTGGGGGGTTTCCTGATATTACTGGGCCTAAAAATTGCCCTGACCTTCAATTAAATCATTTCCGCAACTGCCTTATTCAGCTATCAATCGCGGCAGCCTTTCCTGACGCCTGCCGATCAGCAACCAAACGATAATTTATTTAATTTAGGGTTTTCAACTGTCGCATGAATGACCCATCCCATCACGACGGGACCAACCGAAAATTGATTTGGCGGGTAGTTCAACTGTCCAAAAATAAACCGATGAAAAAACTGTTTGCTTCACTCCTGCTGCTAATGATGATCTGTTTGGGCTGCCAACAGTCGCTCAAGGGTCAGTCGCAGAAAACCTATTGCAATCCCGTCAACCTTGATTACGGCTTCACTCCCATTCCGAACTTCAGCGAAGCGGGCAGACACAGGGCCACGGCCGATCCCGTCATTGTCAGGTACAAGGATGACTTTTATCTCTTTTCCACCAACCAATGGGGATATTGGTGGAGTGAGGACCTGCTGAACTGGAAATTTATCTCCCGTAAATTTCTCCGTCCCTGGAATGCAGGATACGACGAACTTTGCGCCCCTGCTGTCGGTGTCCTTAGCGATACCATGCTGGTTTTCGGCTCCACCTACACCAAAAACTTCACCCTTTGGATGAGTGCCGATCCGAAGCATAACCAATGGAAACCATTGGTCGATTCGCTCGAAATCGGAGGCTGGGATCCTGCTTTCTTTACAGACAAGGATGGGAAGTTCTATATGTACAACGGCAGCAGCAACAGGTATCCGCTTTATGGCATCGAACTGAACAGAAAGACGATGCAGCCTGTCGGAACCCGAAAAGAGCTCTATCTCCTGGAGCCCTGGCGGTATGGATGGCAAAGGTTCGGAGAACAGATGGACGACACCTTCCTGGATCCCTTCATGGAGGGTGCCTGGATGACTGAGCACAAAGGCAAATACTACCTTCAATACGGCGCACCAGGCACTGAATTTAGCGGTTATGCGGATGGGGTGGTCGTTGGTGATACGCCACTGGGACCTTTTACTCCACAGTCACTGCCTTTCAGCTTCAAGCCAGGAGGCTTTGCCAATGGAGCCGGGCACGGAGCAACGTTCCAGGATCGTTTCGACAATTACTGGCACGTCTCTACCATCTCCATCGCCGTCAAAAACAATTTCGAACGGCGGATAGGGATCTGGCCAGCCGGATTCGACCAGGAGGGAGTTCTCTATTGCAACCAGGCATTTGGTGATTACCCTACCCTGCTCCCAGATGGACAGGCAGATCACCGCAAGAGCCGCTTTGCAGGCTGGATGTTGTTGAATTACAAGAAGCCGGTACGGGTCTCCTCCACCTTGGGTGCCTACAGTGCCAACAATGCTGTGGATGAAAATATCAAGACTTACTGGTGTGCGGAAACAGGAAACAAGGAGGAGTGGATCGAATCAGACCTCGGATCCATCTCAACCGTCAGGGCCATCCAAATCAATTATGCCGATCAGGATGCAGGTATTTTGGGAAAGGTACCCGGATTGTATCACCAGTACAAAATCCTCTCCTCTACGGATGGGAAAAAATGGGAGATCCTGGTTGATAAAAGCGCTAATACAAAAGATGTTCCGCACGATTATATCGAATTGACAAAACCGGTCCTGACACGGTATCTCAAACTTGTCAACCTGCATGTCGCTGCCGGGAAATTTGCCATCAGCGGATTCCGCATTTTTGGCACCGGTCTGGGTGAAAAGCCGGCAAAAGTGAAGGGATTCGTGGTCTTGCGTACAGAGAAGGACAAACGGAGCGCCTGGATCAAATGGTATCCTTCCGATGACGCGTACGGCTACAATCTCTATTTGGGAACCGAACCCGATAAATTGTACAACAGCATCATGGTATACGGCTCCAACGAATATTGGCTGAAAACGATGGATATGGAGAAACCTTTCTACTTTGCGATCGAAGCCTTCAACGAAAATGGAGTAGGCGAAAGGAGTGCAGTCCTCAAATCGGAATAGATTGCATGCTAAAAATCTGAGCAAACGCTGCAGACCCTGTTGAAGACCGTATAATCCAGCAAGGTGACCTCGGAGGAAAGGAAGCCCTCCTTAACAGGCTCTTGCCGTAAAAGATCGGTACTGAGGTATTTCTTGTTGCTGTCGGAGAAAACAGTGGCGATCACTGCCTCTTTGCCCATGCTGTTCTGAAGTTTCAGGGCCCCCAGGAAGTTGGCTCCCGACGAGATTCCTACGGCCAGTCCGATCTCGGAGGCCAGTTTCTGTGCCATGATAATCGAATCTCCATCATCGACCGAAACCACCTCATCCAAGTGGCTCAAATCAAGCAGTGGCGGAATAAATTCGTCCGAAATCCCCTGGATCCGGTGGTGGCTCACCTGGTGACCCGTCGACAGGGTCGGAGAGTTGGAGGGTTCGAGCGGATGGACTTTTATGCCGGTTTGTTGGGATCTAAGGTAGCTGCCGACACCCATTACCGTTCCACCGGTGCCAACTCCGGCCACGAAGGCATCAGGGGTCATTCCATTCGACTGGAACTGGCACCAAAGCTCCCTGCCTGTCGATTTTTCGTGGGCTTCGGCGTTAAAAGGATTGGCAAACTGCTTGGGAAGAAAAATGTTCGGCTGGGAGGCGGCAATCTCCTGAGAGATGCGGATGCTTCCCAGGAAGCCCCCCTCCTCTTTCGAAACCGGAACAATCTCGGCCCCCAGGCTGTGAATGATGTCGATCCGTTCCTTGCTCAGCCAGTCAGGCATGATGATTTTTACCTTGTGTCCGAGGGTCCTGCCAATGGCAGAAAAGGAGATACCCGTATTTCCGCTGGTAGCCTCCACGATGGTATCACCCGGCTTAATCAGGCCCGTTTCGTAGGATTTTTGAAGCGTGAAGAGGGCCATCCGGTCCTTGATGCTGCCTGTGATGTTGTATTGCTCCACCTTCGCGTAAATGACACGAAGTTCACCACGGTACTTGAAACGGATTACCAGCAGGGGGGAATTTCCTATCAGTCGCCACATGGCCTTGAAACGGGCCGAAAGTTCTGAATCTTTAATCTGATTGTTCACAGCAATTGGTTTTGTTAGCTTTCCATGAGTTCCAAAAACCGGATATCCCCCCTTGCAAAGGGAGGTTTAATCCTGCAAAATTGCAATTTTAAGTTCATTTAATCACTGAGATTTCTCATCCAAACGGGGATTTGAATCGCTTCATTCTACAGTGAAGACTCAAAATCGGAAGTGGATATTCCCTGGAGAAAACACCTTGAACTTCGTTAACTTTGCGGAACAAAAAAAGGAGCATTTTGACCCTCATCCCAAACGATATAAAGGAATTTCTGGAGGAGAAGGTTGCCTTGTACAACCGTCCTATGTTCATCGAGTCCGATCCGATTTCGATCCCTCATCGCTATGAAAGGAAGGAGGACATTGAGATCGCAGGGTTTCTGGCAGCCACCATTTCCTGGGGAAACCGAAAAATGATCGTTCAAAACGGGGCCAGGCTGATGAATCTGATGGGCAACTCCCCCTATGATTTTGTGATGAACTACCAAGCATCCGATCTCAGGCGTCTGGATGGATTTGTGCACAGAACCTTCAACCATACCGACCTGGTCTGCTTCATAGAGGCACTCGGAAACATTTATCTACACAAGGGAGGGCTGGAGCGACTCTTTGCGCAAAACGTCACGGAGACTTCGACCCAGCCTGCCATCCACAGTTTCAGGAAGGAATTTTTCTCTCTGCCGCATCCGGAGCGCAGCACCAAGCACCTTTTGGATCCCGCCAATGGTTCGGCAGCCAAAAGGATCAACATGTTCCTGCGGTGGATGGTGAGGAAGGACCAGTGCGGGGTCGATTTCGGATTGTGGAAAAGCATCCGCCCAGCTCAGCTTTCCTGTCCGCTGGATGTGCACTCAGGCAATGTTGCCCGTAAACTTGGGCTATTAACCAGAAATCAAAATGATGCGAAAGCCCTAGAGGAGCTAGATTCCCACTTAAGGGCGATGGACAAAAATGATCCGGTAAAATATGATTTTGCCCTGTTCGGACTCGGAGTCTTTGAGAAATTCTAGTCGCAGATGTCTTGGGAAGGGCGCTTCCCTTTGTTTTTTTGAATATCCAAGACTAATATCCCATTTTTGAAAACTCAATTAAAAATTGTATCTTTCATAGTTTAAAATTTCGGTTCTGTATCTTGTAAAATTTCGTTGACTATCCTAGGAAATGGATCAAAACCTTAATTTTCACTGCGTATATTTACAACGGAATGGGATTGAAAAAGCTACACATTGACCTGAATTAGCATCCTAAACTGTATTCTGCCTCCTATGAATTACAACAAAATTACTTTGTCTTTTCCGGCAGAGCTGGAAAGGACCTTCCGCATCAAATATTATCAGGATGGTATTTTTCAGTTCCGCATCTCTTTTTTGATCGTAAGCGTGATTTATGCCGCTGCCGGTTTCCTGGATAAAAGGATTGACCCAGCCTTGGCGGGCATTTTTCATCTGATCAGATATGGCATCGTACTACCTTCCCTGTTGTCTGTTTTGATCTTTTCCTTCAGCAGCTTTTTTCAAAAAGTCTGGCAGGAATTAATCTTTCTGTGTCTTTTGATCAGTGGATTCTGTTGCGTCATTTTAACTCTTTTGGCCGCCAACAATTATGCCTATTATGCCGGCATGCTGCTGATATTTGCCTCGGGCTATTTTTTTGTCAAGCTTCGCTTTCTGTTCGCCACCCTTGCCGGAATCCTGATCCTCGGGTTTTTCAACTTTGTTGCGCTTACCTTCGTGAATATCGGTCCGGAAATGCTGCTACTCAACAATTTCTTCTTTGTTTCCATCAACATCATCGGCATTTTTGCCGCCTACAACCTTGAAATTTACATCCGAAAGGATTTTTACCTCAACCAAAAGCTCGACAGGCAAAGCTCATCGGTTTATGAGGCCAACAGGGATCTTGAATCCAAGGTAGAGATCCGAACCAAGGAATTGATGGCAGCCAAAGAGCTTTCCGAACAGTCTGACAGGCTCAAGTCGGCTTTCCTTGCCAACATCAGCCACGAAATACGCACGCCGATGAATGGAATTCTGGGATTTGCCAGCCTACTCAAGAATCCCGCATTAACAGGTGCTGAACAACAGGATTATCTGGATGTGATTGAACGGAGCGGTGAACGTATGCTTGGCATCATCAATGACATTGTTGACATTTCAAAAATAGAATCTGGCGTGATAGAAGTCAATATGAGTATGGTAAATATCAACGATTTGCTCGAATATATCGATCGGTTTTTCAGGCCGGAGGCAGAAAGAAAGGAAATTCGGCTGATCTGCCATCGACCATTGGCGACAGCAGATTCCTGGATGCCTACCGATGAACAAAAGTTGCAGGCCATCTTGACCAACCTGGTAAAAAATGCGATGAAATTTACGGTCAAGGGCACAATTGAGATTGGTTATCAACGACTGGAGTCACCCAATCCGGGTTCCCGTTTTGAATTCTATGTCAGAGACACCGGAATAGGTATTCAGAAGGAGCGCCAGGAGGCAATTTTCGAACGGTTCATTCAGGCCGACATCAATGACAACATGGCCTGGCAGGGTGCAGGACTGGGGCTGTCCATTTCAAAATCCTACCTGGAGATGCTTGGAGGGAATATATGGGTGGAGAGCGAGTGGGGCAATGGTTCCACCTTCCATTTTACCTTGCCGTTCGATCAAAGTCAGGCAGACAAGCTTGCGGTAAAAATAGAAGAGGTACTCCATTTGAAAGAGGTTCTGCTGCCCCCCTTAAATATTCTGATTGCAGAAGACGACGAAATATCCGAACGCATACTCCGAATAAAGGTCAAAAAACTGGCCGGGAAACTGATTTCTGCAAAAGATGGGCTGGAAGCATTGGAAATGCTCCGAAACAACCCTGATCTCGATTTAATCCTGATGGATATGCAGATGCCATCCCTGAACGGATATGAAGCCGTCAGGCAGATCAGAAAGTTTAATACCAGCGTTGTGATCATCGCCCAAACGGCTTATGCCCTTTCGGGTGATGTAGAAAAAGCCATCGATGCTGGTTGCAACGATTACCTTACCAAGCCCATTGAAAAGGATCAGTTGATGAAACTCCTGCAGAAATACTTCGGTAAACTGGATCCGCAGTTGGCCGATTTTAAGTCTCAAATTAAATAACACTTGTTCAGGCAATGTCAAACCGGATTTGCTCCTCATTTCAATAAGACGCGACATTCCATTATCCCAATTTCCTAGTAAGGAAATTGATTCAGGTAATTTCCCGCAGGAGCATAATTGGCTACGACCATCAATTCTCCGTTTTTACACACCGAAACACCGACCCCTACCTCGTGCGTGTTCTTCCAGACCATTTGGGTATAATGACCGATCGCGTGCCAGTTTCCCTTCCCAAATCTTCCATAGCGGTAAATTTTCTTTTCTTCGTACCAGGAAAGAGAGGCATCCAATGGTTGATAAAAGGTGGATGAACTTCCCCAGAACAGATTCTCTCCAACAGGTTCATTCCGGATTTTAGGTCCCTGCCTGTGTTCCATCTTGCAGCCATTTTTCGCCAGATGGTCGGCCCACTCCTGCGCAAAGGCAGCCAGTTCGTTGCTCCAAACCAATGGAGGCACCCCTGCTTCCTTCCTGACCAGGTTGTGGTGATCCAGAACTTTCTGGGCATCCTGGCGAATGATCCTGCTGCCAGTATCCTCTCCAACAGTTTGTCCAAATGTGCATTGAAAGGATAAAAGTGCCAAAATCAGGAGCGATATTTTCATGGCTTTTACAGTTGGTTGGGTGATGTCGCTCAAATATAGGAACAATTGGCAAAAGAAGCGCAGTTTTGGTGCTTCTGTTACTACTGCGCAGGAAAGAGGATTCCATATCCCTTTACTTGACGTATTTCTCGAAGAAATCGCGCATCGTCAGCCTGCAATAGTCGTTCACCCTTTTGACCTGATCCATCGTATGCGGCCATCCCGGCAGGGTTTTGTAGACATTTGGCACGGCTAAGCTATCGAGTTTGTGTTTCAGCTGTTCTGCCTGACTAAGTGGAACGAGGTTGTCGCGCGTTCCCTGCAAAATCAGGGTCGGTGGTGAATTTTTGTTCACCCAGAAGATGGGGGAAGCCTCGGCAAACAGTTTTGGCGTTTCCTCCCATGAATGGGCCATCAGGCGGGTCACCATCGGATGCTGACGGGCATAGGGGGTTGTAAAATCAACTGGACCGTACATTTCCACCAAAGCCTTGATTTTATGCTTGTTCACCACCAGATTGGCAGAATCGGCCTCTTTCCCGGCCTGTTTCCAGCCATAGGCCGCCAGCATAGCCAGGTGCGCCCCTGCCGAGCCACCGATGAGCACCACCTTGTCGGGGTTGAAATAGTATTTGTCGTTGTTCTCAACTATGAACTTTACTGCATCCGTGATATCCTCAACGCAGGCCGGATAGGTGGCATCCTTCACCACCCGGTAGGTAACCGTAGCGGTCATGTATCCCAGACCGGCAAAATAGAGGGCATAATTCAGGTATTCGTTGCGATCACCGTGAGACCAACCTCCTCCGTGGATAAAAACCAGCAAGGGAGGCCGGTGAAAATCGTTGTTGGGTTGGTAAATGTCCATCTGCAGCGATTTCCCGTTTATCTTTTTGTATTCGATGTTCCTAATCACTTCAACGTGCTCGGGAGTCTGACTGGATTTATCTGTCAGAGACTCGAGGCCTGTGTAGACAGCCAAAATGGTGGGATTAATGAAATAATATCCGACAGGAGGTTTTGCCGGATACAACTTCGCCAGAACCCTGGGCAGCAACATCAGAAAAAGAATTGCCACAAAGAGTGAGACAAGCAGGAGCAATATTTTCTTGAAAATCTTCTTTACCACAAAATTTCGAAAAAATTGATCGACAAAAATACGATTAAAATTCAGAATACCAAACAGATGCATGCTTCATCCACGCAATGGCAATCGAATGGAACGGGAGGGAGCCATTTTAAAAGGTTTCTTCCATCTCCAAATAATGCATCTTCTTGCCTGCCGGGAATGCCCGAAAGAGGAGATTAAACACCCGTGAAAGCAAGATGAAGCACCAAATAAAAGGGAGTGTGCATTTCTGCACGCTCCCTTTTCCAGTTTTTGGCAAGATCCTGAGTTCCGGCTTAGCCTCCTTACTTTTTCTGATCGTCGACTTCAACCTTCACCTGAACCTCCTTGGAATCGGCTTCCGTTGTATGTTTTTTCCTCACGATCGTGATCTTCTCCAATCCTTTGCCAAGATCCTTCTTGTCGTAGGTGATGATGTCCTTGTCGTTCGGATCCATCGCAAACGGATCTCCTGTGGTCATTTTGAATCCCCTCATGTGATGCGGGGGAACCGGTGGCATAGGAGGCATGGGCGGTTCCATGTCTCCGGTTACATCAACGGTTTCCATGCTTTCACCACGGACACGGATGACCTTGCGCACATTTTTCACCTGGTTGCTGTCCCCTTTTTGATAGAACAGCTCGATTTGCTCCTCTCCGGGTTTACCATCGGCATGGTGACGGCTCATACTCATCCTGTTGGGTCCACGAAGAATCACAATATTCGGTTCTCCGGCGTTTCCTTCGTTGACCCCCAGCTTGTGCAACAGGGAATCCACCTTGAACTGGACCATCTTCTCATCCGGCAGGTTAAAAGTGGTATCAATCTTGATCTGTTTTCCATCCTGATTGACCATTACCTTGATCCTTTGCTCACTTTTTTTCTTTGCCTTCTCTGTTTGCTGGCCTGTTTTATCCTGTGCAAAGGAAAAAATCGTGCTCGCCAGAAACAATCCCAATAAAAATACGTGTCTCATATGCTTCCTTTTTTAAGTTACTGATACCAATTTTTGACGATTCAATATTACTGCTTAAAAATTTCAGAAAGGGTTAAGGTCATTTAAAAAAGTGTTAAGGTGAAGTTAAAGTTGAAAAGGCGGTTAAAATATTGTCTAATTTTGGGTTATCAAACGTTGGGCAAGTCTGCGAACGTATTTTAGGAATCACATTTAGGACTATTTAATGAACAAGCGCATCATCATCGGATTGGTTGTATTAATGGGAATTTCGCTGCTCGGAATTGTGGCAGTGCAGCTCTATTGGTTCAACAATTCGGTGGCCGTGCGGAACGAACTATTCGACAGATCCGTCAATGAGGCGATGAACAAAGCCGTCAGGCGTCTTCAAACCGGTCAGGACCTGAAGGTGATCAGGGGTATTGCGGCTGAGGATACAGTCAGTTGGAATCCCGCGATCGCGATGCCTACTCCGCCACCACCACCTCCTGTACCGGAGATGGAAAATTTGGAAATGGTGGTTCAGCGAGACTCCATCCACCAGATCATCAGCATACGCACCTCCGGCGATGTGCACCCAAGACAGAATCACAAATCGAGAATTACCACCATTGTTGGAAAAGGGAAAAAATCATCCGCTATCCTCACGGAAAACAGATACGGGATATCTGCCGATTCTATTTTTCAGTTGGAGCTTATCTCAGGCGATCCCAACCTGGGGAAGAAGATTTCACAGCTCAAGAATCTGAGCAATCAGATTAAAATTGAATACCGTGGCTGGGAGAACGGCCGGCACATTGATGAAGTTCAGCTGAAGAAACTACTCCGCGAGGAGCTTGCCGACAGGGCCATTCCCATCGATTTCACCATTTCCGTTTTGGGGGGAGACTCCACATTGGCTAGAAAGATCCCGGCCGACAAATTTCAGAAGTGGTACAAAGTCAACCTCTTTCCGGACGATATTTTCAGGAAAAAGCTGGAGCTGGCCGTGCTGTTTCCCGAAAGGGATCAGTTCATCGGCAGAAATACCACGATGCTGCTTGGGCTCTCCGTCATCTTCACCCTGGTGATTTTTCTGACCTTCCTGCTAAGCATTTATCAGATTATCAGACAAAAAAAAGTTTCTGAGATGAAATCGGATTTCATCAACAACATGACCCACGAGTTCAAGACCCCCATTGCCACCATCTCTATTGCCGCCGATTCCATTGCCAACGACAAGGTGATTGGCGAGGAGGAGAAGGTTCGCTTCTTTGCAGGGATGATCAAAAAGGAGAACAAACGGATGAACGAACAAGTGGAACGGATTCTTCAGATTGCCCGGCTCGACCGGAAAGAGTTTGAGTTCAACTTCCAGGCAACCAATATCCATCCCTTGATTGCAGAGGCGGTAAATGGATTCGTACTTCAGGTCGAACAGCGGGGAGGCCGGATCGAGAGCCGGCTCGAAGCGACCAATTCAGTGGTGACCACAGACCCGGTACATTTCACCAACCTGGTATTCAACCTGCTTGACAATGCCAACAAGTATACCACCGATCAACCTGATATCAGGATTTCTACTGCCAATACCCCCGGAGGAGTGCAACTGACCGTAGAAGACAACGGCATTGGCATGACCAAGGCTGTGCAGGCCCGGATCTTCGACAAATTTTACAGGCTTCATTCAGGCAACGTACATACCATCAAGGGATTTGGTCTTGGACTAAGTTACATCAAAGCCATTCTGGAGGCCAACAATGGCTCCATCAAAGTTTTCAGTGAGCCTGGCAAGGGCAGCAGATTTGTTGTCTTCATCCCATTTCTGAACAACCGATGAGCAACAAGAAATCCCTGTTTTTTGTGGAGGACGATCTCAGTTTTGGGGCAGTTCTTAAGTCCTATCTCGAGATCTGCAACTTCTCCATCACCTGGCTGACGGACGGGAAACATGCGGTGAGTGCCTTCCGCGAAGGCACTTTCGACCTTTGTTTGCTTGATGTGATGCTTCCCAATGTCGATGGTTTCTCCATCGGCAGGGAAATCAGGTCGATGGATACCAGAATTCCCATCATCTACCTGACTGCCAAATCGCTGAAAGAGGATATCCTGGAAGGATACCGGCTCGGAGCTGATGATTACATCGTCAAGCCCTTCGATGCCGATGTCCTGATCTACAAGATTGCAGTGCTGTTGAAACGTGTGGAGGGGGAACCCGGGAACGGAAACCACCTTTATACCATCGGGAAATACCTTTTTGATACAAAACTGCGCGAAATCAGGCTCGGAGAATCCAGGCAACTACTCTCCCCCAAGGAGGCAGCCCTGCTGCAACTGTTATGTGAACACAGAAACGAGCTCTTGCCACGGGAGGTTGCCCTGAAAAGAATCTGGGGCGACGACGGCTATTTTACGACCAGAAGCATGGATGTGTTCATCACCAAACTGCGCAAATTCTTTCGTGAAGATCCCTCTGTCGAGATCAGGAACATCCACGGCAGTGGGTTCATCATGACCCACGAAAACTAGCGGAGGAGACTATTCCTTCGGCCGGCGATTGAATCATCTAAAAAAATAATCAAACTTTTAAAGTAATTTCATCACCAGTTCGTCTGCATAATTATATGGACGAAATTATTGCAATACCGATGGGGCAACGACAGCAACGAATTCAGGATGCCGTGCAGGAATATGGGAAGCGATTGTTCAGTTTTATACGCCGACGTGTAAAGAATGACCAGGATGCCGAAGATATTCTGCAGGATGTCTGGTATCAGCTCAGTTCGATCATCGACTCCGAACCAATCGTTCAACTGAGTTCCTGGCTTTTCCGGGTAAGTAAAAACCGTATCGTCGACAAAAAACGGAAACTGACGCCACAGTCGCTGGCAGATTTCACCTACGAAGATGAAGAGGGAGAGCTGGTCTTTCCGGAGGGATTGCTTCCAGAGCACGACGATCCGGAATCAGAACTGGAAAGAGCCTTTATCAGGGAGTCGCTGTTGACGGCATTGGATGAATTACCCGAAAAGCAAAGGAATGTGTTCGTGTGGAACGAACTGGAACAGATGACACTGCAGGAGATTGCCGATCAAACCGGAGAAAGCATTAAGACGATCATATCCCGAAAACGCTACGCAGTTGCGCACCTGCGTGAACGTCTTCAATTTATGTACAAAGATTATTAACAATTTAAAAATCAATATTATGATGTTTCATGGAAGAGAAAGAGGAAAGGGTTTCTGGATTAAAAGAGCCATTTTCATCCCCATAGCGATTGCCGCAGGTGTATTTATTTTCGGAAGTGCGGTGATGCTGCTTTGGAACAACCTGCTGCCGGTGTTGTTCGGCATCAAAACCATCACGTTCTGGCAGGCCATTGGGCTGCTGATCCTGTCTAAGCTCCTCTTTGGAGGTTTCAGGGGTGGTCACGGGCACCACAGGTGTCATTGCCACGGTGGCGGACACGGCTGGCATGGCAGATTCAGACACCTTACCCCCGAAGAAAAGGAAAAGATGAGGGCAGAATGGCATGGAAGGTGCGGGCATTCCGTTCAGGCGGAGGAGTAATTTCTTCGCCTCCATTCTCCTCTCACCGGGTGACATTTTTCTCCTCACCGGGTGACTCAGAGTCACCCGGTGAGGGGGATGACCCTCCGTACGTTTCCCGTTTTTTTGTACTTTAGTTGCCTGCTAAACCGCTCAACAGAGAAATCATGGGATTACGTTTCTACAAACGGGTGAATTATGGCGATGGCCTCGGGCTGAATGTAAGTAAATCGGGCATTTCACCAAGCATCCGGTCCAGTCTGGGCTCTTTCGGTGCCCGCGGATACTCGATCCGGACCGGCATTCCCGGTTTATCCTGGCGGGGAGGTACCGGCAAAAATGCAGCACTCGTTTGGCTGATCGTGATGCTTTTGGCGGGTGCTTTTCTGGTCCTATACAACCTGATCCGGCTGTTGCTCTTCCTGCTCTCCTATGCCATCCACTCCGTTTTCACCGAAAAGGGTGTCAACTACCGTAATCTGGGAATTGTCGTGACCATTTTTGCCTCTCTGGGGTTTACCATCTATTACCTGATCTATTGGTACCACTAAACCCAGGTTAATCCACTTCCGGGGATGCACAATCTGATGCCATTGAACTTTTTGCTGTCCCGATTGCCGAAAAATGGGTATAAACAGCACCCCCTCACCGGGTGACTCA
>CAINVV010000015.1 GCA_903854235.1 uncultured Bacteroidia bacterium
GCCTCCAACTGGGTACAGGACTACAACTCCTGCACCGATGTAGTCATCCACAGAATCACTGTCCAGAGTACTGCCTACTGGAACAACGATGGACTGGACGTGACAGACAGCAAGAATGTGAAAATCACCAATTGTTTTATCAATGCCTCCGACGACGGCATCTGTCTGAAATCCTCCAATCCTAAATTACTTTGTGAGAACATCTTCATCGACAGCTGCACGGTGCGTTCCAGTGCCAACGGCTTCAAGCTGGGAACAGCCGGATCCGGCGGATTCAGGAACATCAAGGTTCGCAATCTCTACGTGTACGATACCTACCGTTCGGCCATTGCCATCGAATCTGTCGACGGCGGTATCTGCGAAAACATCGACATTCAAAATGTGCTGGCAAAAAATACAGGCAATGCCATCTTCATCCGTCGTGGACACCGGAACAAGACTGGTCCTGTCGGAACCTTGAAAGGCATCTACATCGCCCACGTGAAGGCGGAGATTCCGCTTTTCAAACCTGATCAGGGATATCCGATAGAAGGACCACCCGATCACCTCCGTCCGGGAGAGGACAAGATGCCCAGACGACCCTCCCACTTCCACATCTATGGTCATCCCTATCTGCCTTACAACCTGGTGCCCTCCTCCATCGTGGGACTTCCCGGTTATCCGGTTCAGGATGTTACCCTCGAAAATATAGAGATCACCTACGGCGGAGCCGCCAACAAGGAGATCGCCTTTATTCCGCTCAGCGACATTGCCACCATTCAAGAGAATGAAACAGGTTACCCGGAATTCTCCATGTTCGGAGAGCTGCCCGCCTGGGGTTTTTACCTGCGCCACGCGGAAGGGATCAAAATGAATCACGTGACTGTGAGCTACCTCCAGGAAGATTTTCGTCCGGCCTTCGTGGTGGATGACGTGAAGGGAATCGAATTATCGGGCGTCTCCATCCCAACGGCCAAGGAGCTGCCCATCCTCTATTTCAACAACAGTTCGGGAATCGTCACGAAAAACCTGAAAATGCCGGTGAGCGAAGAGAAAGGTGTCCGGAAACACCAGTAAATTCAACATTGATTTGTAATTTAACACGATCTAGTCCAAGATATGACTCCAACCAGAATAATCGCAAGGTACACTGTGAGAAAGCAGAAAGCTGCAGGGGGAATTTGTACGGAATCTCCATGCAAGGTGCTGCTTCAACCGCTCCATTTCCATCTGCTGATTTTTCTGCTCTTTTTACTTTTGGGAAACGGGGTCGAAGCCCAAACCAACAGGAGAACCGACAAAGCTCCCGCTGATTATGTCAATCCATCCATCGGCGCCAGCACCCATTGCCAGCCTCCCTTCGACTGGGGCAAGACTTTCCCGGGTGCCGCCACACCCTTCGGGATGGTTCAGCTGAGTCCGAATACCATCACCGGCGGAGACAACGGATCCGGCTACAGCCGTGAACATACCTCCATCGAAGGATTTGCCTTCACCCAGATGAGCGGTGTGGGTTGGTACGGTGACCTTGGCAATTTCCTGGTCCTGCCCACAACCGGTCCGCTGAGAACCTCCTCCGGCAAGGATGGCTCCTCCATCAAGGGATACCGTACCGGTTTCGACAAGAAAAGCGAAAAAGCAAGTGCCGGATTTTACGAAGTGTTCCTGACGGATGGCCAAATCCACGCCGAAATGACGGCCGCTCCGCACAGCGGCATCCTGCGGTTCACCTTCCCGGAGAACGGGCAGTCGCGCATCCAGATCGATCTGGCCAGGCGGGTGGGTGGCACCTCCACCCTACAGCAGGTCAAAGTGGTCGATGATCATACCATCTGTGGCTTCATGAAATGTACACCCGAAGGGGGCGGTTGGGGCAATGGAAGCGGACATGCCGACTATACCGTCTATTTCTATGCACAATTTTCAAAGCCCCTCCAGAACTACGGCGTCTGGAGTGCAGCCATCCCGGAAGGGGCCCCCAGAAAGAGGGACGATGTCGGAGAAGAATCCTATCAACAGCTCATTTCCCAGGCCAGAATCATCCCTGGCATTTCCGAATTCGAAGGAAAACACATCGGATTCTACTCCGAATTTCCTACAAAAAAAGGGGAGCAGGTGCTGCTCAAGGCCGGCATCTCCTTCGTCAGCATCGCCGGAGCGGAGAATAACCTGAAAAGCGAAATTGCTGACTGGGACTTCGGCAAAACCCGCAAAGCCGCCAACGAATCGTGGAACAAGGCATTGGGAAAAATCACCATCCAATCCAGAAGCGAAACCCAAAAGGAGATCTTCTACTCCGCACTCTACCACACCATGATCGACCCCCGCGCCTTTACCGACGTGGATGGCAATTATGTGGGCGGCGATAAAAAAATTCATCACACCGACTCCTTCACGAAACGTACCATCTTCAGCGGATGGGACGTATTCCGGAGTCAGATGCCGCTTCAGACGATCATCAACCCGACCATGGTGAACGACCTGGTGAACTCGCTCGTCACCCTGGCAGACGAAAGTGGCAAGAACTACCTCGAACGCTGGGAATTTCTGAATGCCTACAGCGGATGTATGGTTGGAAATCCTGCTGTTTCTCTGCTGGCAGATGCCTATGCAAAAGGGATCCGGGGCTATGATGCAGAGAAAGCTTACCAAATGGCCAAAAACAGCTGCGAGAAATTTGGGAACGGAACGCTTGGATTCACCCCGAAATCCGTATCTCAGACCCTTGAATATGCATACAGCGAATGGTGCCTTTCGCAACTAGCCCACCATTTGGGCAAAATGGAGGATGAAAAGACCTACCGGGAAAGAGCCAATTCCTACAAAAACATCTTTGACAAGGAGCACAACAGTTTTCATCCGCGACTTGCCGATGGCAGCTACCTTCCGTGGCCTACTACCGGCAGGCTGAAATTCGGCTATGGATGCGTAGAGTCGAACCTTTACCAGCAGGGCTGGTTTGTGCCGCACGACCTTCCAGGTATGACGGCCCTGATGGGAGGCAAAGAGGCAGTCATTTCAGATCTGAACAATTTCTTCGATAAGACGCCAGCCGATTTCCAGTGGAACGAATATTACAACCACTCCAACGAGCCGGTTCACCACGTGCCCTACCTCTACAACCGCCTGGGCGAACCCTGGCAAACGCAGAAATGGGTCCGGTTCATTTGCGAAAAGGCTTACTCGGTTGAAGGTCTTATCGGCGATGAAGATGTGGGCCAAATGTCGGCCTGGTATGTGCTGTCGGCCTGCGGCATTCATCCGGTCTGCCCGGGCGAAACCCGTTTCGAAATCACCAGTCCAACCGTCGATAGGGCTGATATCCAAACCGGAATGGGGCGCATTTTTTCAATCGTGACAATGGACAACAGCCCTGAAAATATTTATATTCAATCTGCCCGGTTAAACGGAAAGCCTTACTCAAAATGCTACCTCGATTACAGGGATATCATGGATGGAGGAATTCTGGAACTCAGGATGGGAAGTCAGCCGAATAAAAATTGGGGAGTTGAAGAATAATAGAACCATAAATGAACATTTCCGCCTAGCGGATAAGGTATTGTTGAAAAAAATGAATTATATCCACACAAATGAGAAAACCCTTATTTATTGCATTCCTTCTTACATTTTCGCTATTTACCCTACCGGGAAAGTCCCAGAACCAGGAGTTGCCCTACAAGAATCCGTCACTTTCCACGGAGCTAAGGGTCAACGATCTGCTCAGCCGATTGACGGTTGAGGAGAAGGTAAGTCTGCTGATCGCCAGCTCGCCCGGGATTCCGCGTCTGGGAATTGACAAATATTTTCACGGCAACGAGGCGCTGCACGGCATCGTTCGTCCGGGGAAATTCACCGTTTTCCCGCAAGCGATTGCCCTGGCCAGCATGTGGAATCCGGCCCTTCACTTCAAGATTGCCTCCGTCATCTCCGACGAAGCCCGTGCCCGCTGGAACGAACTGGAACAAGGCAAGAAACAGACCCTTCATTTCAACGACCTGCTCACCTTCTGGTCGCCCACCATCAACATGGCCCGCGACCCGCGCTGGGGCCGTACCCCCGAGACCTATGGCGAAGACCCCTACCTGGCCGGCGTGCTGGCCGTGCAGTTTGTAAAGGGTTTGCAGGGAAATGATCCGCATTACCTGAAAGTGGTCTCCACGCCCAAGCATTTTGCCGCCAACAACGAAGAGCACAACCGCTTTATGTGCGATGCCAAAATCCCCGTCAGGTCGATCCGCGAATACTACCTGCCGGCTTACGAAGCAGCCGTGAAAGAGGGAAAATGCGCCTCCATCATGGCCTCCTACAACGCCATCAATGGGTTACCC
>CAINVV010000016.1 GCA_903854235.1 uncultured Bacteroidia bacterium
AATCTTTATTCCATTACCAACTCAAAGGATCAACCTCTGATTTACAATACCAGACAAGCCGAGAAGTACAAAGCTGCCTTCGTAAGGGCGGATGCCGGTTACAAGGATTTCCTCTTTTTGGATGTTACCCTGCGTAACGACTGGTTCTCTACACTTCCTCCAGCAAACAACTCCATTATGTCCAAATCATTTGGTGGATCTTTTGTCTTCAGTGACCTGCTGAAATTGCCCTGGCTGAGCTTCGGTAAGATTCGCGGTGCCTGGGGTGAAGTTCCTACGCCCATCGGTGTCTTTACCTATCCGGGATTTGCTTATGGCGTTGGTTCTTACCAGTGGAATGGCAACTTCGTAATGACTACACCTGACCAGTTGGTTGATCCCAACATCAGGGGTGCCGTCAAGACACAAAAGGAAATTGGTGCTGAGTTGAGATTCTTCAACAACAAGGTTGGTCTTACTGCTACCTATTGGGATGGTTCAGAAAAGGATATTCCTTACAACGTATCTATCTCCAACTACAGCGGTTTTACCTCCAAATACCTCAATACAGGTTTGATCAACAAGAATGGTGTGGATTTGGCCCTGAACATCAAACCAATTACGCTGAAGAATTTTGCATGGGATTTCAATGCAACTGCTGCTGTCCTGTTGAAAAATCAGGTAGAGAGAATTGCTGATGGAATTAATCAATTCGTCGTACAGACCATCTGGTCACGTAACAGTGTTCCGGTGATGGTTCATACAGTTGGAAAAGAATGGGGTCAACTGTTCGGTGGTGGTATTACAAAGGATAGCATTACCGGGTTACCACTTCTTGACAAATCAGGAAACTATGTCTCCAATCCAAAAACTTATTTTGGAAGTGTATTGCCTAAATTAACAGGTGGTGTTCAGAATACCTTTACAGTACTGAAAGACTTCACGGTGATGGTGAACATCGATTACCAATTTGGTGGTCAATTCTTCTCCCTCTCCGACATGTGGGGTACCTTCTCTGGTTTGACAGCCAAATCATCCGGCTTGAACGACAAGGGCAATCCGATTCGTGATGCAGTGGTCAATGGTGGTGGCGTTCACGTGAAAGGTGTGGATGTTGACACCCGCAAACCAGTTGATTACTACATTGAGGCTACATCCTGGGCTCAGAACCCTTACAACAAGGGCTATTTTGATGAATTTGTTCACTCTTTGACCTACATCAAACTGAGAGAGTTGAGCATTGGTTACAAATTGCCAGTTGCAAAAATGGGTTGGGGTAACGTCGTAAGCGGAATCAACGTATCGATTTTCGCCCAGAACCCCTGGCTGATTTATGCCAAAGACAGAGACTTTGATCCATCCGAAATCTCCGCAGCTTCCGGTGAGGCAGGACAGTTCCCAGGTGTACGTTCCGTAGGTGCAAACATCAAGATCAATTTCTAATTGCGTATTAACTTTAAATTGAATAAAAATGAAAAAAACATTTCATAAAATAGGAGTTCTGGCACTAGGGATTGTTTTAATTGCTTCAAGTTGCAACAAACTGAAGGATTTTGGAACGACCAACGTGGACCCCAGTGCTACCAACAAACCCATCACTTCGGCCTTGCTGACCAATGTTTTAACTACCGTTGGAGCCTTTGCCAGCAGCAATACCTCTTCCTTGTATTGCCAGTACTACTCAGAGACTCAGTATCCTGATATCTCTTGCTATGCTTTGAATGCTGCCACTCCGATGGCTAACTATTCCGGTCTTTTGTATGACCTTCAGAACATCATCATCAACAATACCGATGATGCAACAAAGGCCACTGCCGCTTTGAACGGTTCAAATAACAACCAGATCGGTATTGCCCGCATCCTGAAAGCTTACATTTTTTGGGTACAGACAGACAGATGGGGAGATCTTCCCTATACCAAAGCACTTGCTGGTGATCCAAATGTGGATTTTGATACACAGGAAACCATCTACAAGGGTATGATTGCCGAGTTGACGGATGCCATTGCCAAATTTGATGCAGGTGCTGCAGTCAAAGGAGACATCGTTTACAGTGGCGATATCACCAAATGGAAGAAATTGGCCAACTCCATGAGAATGCTGATGTCTCTACGCCTGTCCAAAGTTTACCCATCGGCTACGGATTATGCTGCCACTCAGTTCAAGGCTGCCCTTGCTGACGGTGCCGGATCCATTGCCACCAACGCCGACAACTTCACCCTGGTTTATCCAGGTGGAAACTTCAAGAATCCTTACTACAACATGTATGACGGACGTAAGGACTACGGAGAATCTGAAACCATGACGACCCCCAAAGGGCTCCGAACGCTGCCTCCGCCCCAGTCCTGCTGATTGGGTTCATTTCAGATCAAATCTCCCCCTTTTGCAAAGGG
>CAINVV010000017.1 GCA_903854235.1 uncultured Bacteroidia bacterium
CTGTTCAATTTGTTGTCCAAAATCTGGATTTCGAAAAGCTAAAGGGAGTCATTCCCAAGTTCCTGGATGCGGCCAGAGCCGACAAGACCTTTCAGAATGTGGACGTTAACCTGAAATTCAACAAACCGGAAGTAGATATTCAGATAGATAGAATCAAGGCCCGTGAATTGGGACTTACAGTCACGGACATTGCCGGTGTCATGCAAAGTGCCTTTAGCGGAAGGCGTCTCGCCTACTTGATCATGAACGGAAGGCAATACCAGGTCATCAGCCAGGTAGGCTTACAAGACAGGCAGCAACCTACGGATATTTCCAAATTGTATGTCCGGAACAACCTGGGCAACAGCATTGCCCTTTCAGAAGTTCTGAAAATTACGCCAAATGCCAATCCTCCTTCGCTGTATCACTTCAACAGGTACAAATCGGCCACCATATCGGCCTCCCTTGCAGAAGGAAAGACGATTGGTGACGGGGTAGTCGCCATGCAGGCTATCGGAGACAAATTGCTGGATGAGAGCTTTCAGACCTCTTTGAGTGGCCCTTCCCGTGACTTTTCAGAAAGTTCGTCCAACACCTCCTTCGCTTTTATTTTGGCTTTGCTCCTCATCTACTTAATTCTTGCTGCACAATTCGAAAGCTTCAAGGATCCGTTTATCATCATGATTACGGTACCACTTGCCATCGCCGGAGCAGTGCTCTGCCTCTGGCTTTTCAACCAGACCCTCAACATCTTCTCCGAAATTGGAATGATCACGCTGATCGGACTGGTTACGAAGAATGGTATTTTGATTGTCGAGTTTGCAAACAAGAAACGGGAGATCGGCATGAACAAATTCCAGGCAGTCGTTGAAGCCGCCACGCAGCGTTTACGTCCAATTTTAATGACCAGCCTTGCAACTTCACTCGGTGCGCTTCCAATTGCCCTCAGTCTGGGCGATGCTGCTTCCAGCAGGGTCCCGCTGGGAATTGTTATTGTAGGCGGAATTATATTCTCCCTTGTACTCACCCTTTTTGTCATTCCGGCTATTTACACCTTCGTTTCGGGTGTCCACAAAACGAGTGAAGAGGTAGACAATCAGTTTAAATGATCCATCCATGAAGAAACTATATTTTTACCTGCTTTTCCTACTTCCTGCTTTGGGTGCGGCACAACCGGCTATCTCCCTGAAAAATGCCATAGATACCACCCTCGCCAACAGTTTCGAAATCAAGATAGCCAAAAACACTGTTGCGTACAGCACGGTCAATAACTCATTTGGCGTTGCAGGCGGTCTACCCACCCTGAACGCCAGTGTTACTGACAATGAATCGGTCACCAATGTGAACCAGCAATTGAATACCGGGGCCACCATTGCAAAGAGCAGCGCCAATGGAAACACCATGACCTCAAGCGTTGCTGCAGGCATGATCCTGTTTAACGGGTTCAAGGTTTTTGCCACCAAGGAGCGACTGAGCAGGCTTCAGAAACAGAGCGAATTGCTTTTCAACCTGCAGATTCAAAACAGTCTTGCGGCCGTGATGGGCAAATACTACGACATCGTCCGACAGGAGGAGTACTTGAAGATTATCAAAACCTCTTTGGACGTTTCACAAAAAAAGCTGGATATCATCACGGAACGGAAAAATGTTGGGATGGCAAACGATGCCGATTATCTTCAGGCATTGATTGATGCAAATACCGCGCAGCAGGTATTAAAGTCACAACAACTGGTGGTGGACCAGACCAAGGTTGATCTGCTCCAGTTGATGAGCCGCAAAAACTACTATGC
>CAINVV010000018.1 GCA_903854235.1 uncultured Bacteroidia bacterium
AGCATTGACAGCTGGGTTTGAGGAGAATCCAAATGCCATGTTCATCCTTTGGAAAGACCATACTTCGATTAAGGAGGCCAATGAAATCAATGAATTGGCGCGGAGATGGTCAATTGACTATACGCAATATGAGGGGGGGATCTATTCCTCTGAGTGGGTATGGGCTAAAATTCTTCATACACTTCGTGCAGATGAAAAGGTGAGAAATGCTTCCTGGTCGTGGATTGAACATTGCGACTGGATGCCGGCACTGTTAACAGGGACCACCCTCCCGGCTGAAGTATTGCGTAGTCGTTGTGCCGCAGGTCACAAGTCAATGTGGTTCGCGGGTTGGAACGGTCTTCCATCCGAAGACTTTTTAACTTCTCTTGATCCCCTTTTAAGTGGGTATCGTTCAAAGTTGTATGATCAAACATATACAAGTGACGTAAAGATTGGAACGTTAACGGCTGAATGGGCTGAACGTCTTGGATTATCGGAGGATGTAGCAGTTGGTGTAGGAGGCTACGATTGTCATTTTGGTGCTGTTGGAGGTGAAGTTACACCAAATGTTTTAGCCAGAGCTATCGGAACTTCAACTTGTGATATCATGGTATCCTCTTATGAGCAGATGGGGGATAAATTAATTCCGGGAATTTGTGGCCAGGTTGATGGCTCGGTAATTCCCGGGTACATTGGTATCGAAGCCGGTCAATCGGCGTTTGGAGATATTTATGCGTGGTTTAAGCGGGTGGTGGCCTGGCCGATTGAGCAGATTCTTGCACAGTCGACCCTCATAGATTCAGAAATGCGCGAAAAACTGATCGCTGAAACTATGGATCGGATTATTCCGGAATTATCACGCGAAGCCATGTTGATCCCAATTGAAGAATCTACAATCATTGCGGTTGACTGGATGAATGGCCGACGGACACCAGATGCGAATCAGGAGGTCGCAGGTTCAATCACCGGATTGAAACTGGGTTCTTCAGCTCCAAGGATTTTCAGGGCACTTGTTGAGGCTACCGCTTTTGGATCAAAGGCTATTGTTGACCGGATTAAACGCGAAGGGGTAGAGATAAAAGAGATTATCGGATTGGGCGGGGTCGCCAAAAAATCGCCCTTTGTCATGCAAACTCTGGCTGATGTCTTAAATATGCCTATTAAAGTTGCCCGGACAGAGCAGACCTGTGCTTTTGGTGCAGCGATGTTTGCTTCTGTGGTAGCAGGAATTTATCCCAAGGTAGAAGATGCGCAAAAGGCCATGGGGCAGGGTTTTGAAACAACCTATTTTCCGGATGAGGTTAACGCAAAAAAATATGAAGAAATCTATCTCAACTACGTAAAAATTGGAAAATTTATAGAAAACGAGTTATAATTAGGAATTTAACCAAAACGAATTACCGGTTAAATGTGAGTTAGATTTTTTTTAACAGAAAATTTTTTTATCTTTGGCCGGTGCCGAATTCTGCAGTTCCAATTGAAACCACTTCGATTGGAACTGTACAGTTTATGGCTACTGACTTCAATAAGTGCAAAAACATCTTTGTTCTTTTGGGAGTTTGAATGATCCCTGGGGGACAAAATCGGCTAATTGGTCTGATTTCCAGGGGATAAAATCAATCATCAATAAATTTATAATTATGGGCAGACCACCTACCAGAGCCAAGGAATACAGAGATGGCTTTTATATTGAAGTTCGCAATAAAGGATCTTTAACAGGGATAAAGATTATCCGGAAGAGCAGAGAGGAGATGATGCTGGCGATTAGTGAGTATGGGAAATCGAAGGAAGTTGTCGTTTTAGGTGAATCAAA
>CAINVV010000019.1 GCA_903854235.1 uncultured Bacteroidia bacterium
AAAAAGAAACTGCTTATGTTCTAAAAGCAGTTTCTTTATGAAATTGACTATCTGTTGCTTACTCGTATAATAATTTTTGTTTAAAGATTTCCAAACTGTTAAGGCACACGAAACATTATTCGTTAGACATTACTGATGGCCAATGGATACGCTTAAATTCAAGTCCCTTCTCGCTAAGTCGTACCAGAAATTAACACCATAGTTATGTTGGTATGCCCGAAATACCTTGCAAGCACAGAGATTTATAATTCCCAATACTCCCCGGTAGGGATACAAATGCCGGCACCTGATAAGGCCCATCACAATCAGTATTTGTCTTACCTGAACAGGTATCGGATTCCATATATTCCTGAGAAAATTCCTACCTTTGCCGGGTTATTCTTCCTGCGTTGAGAGGATTGCATCCCCGGATAACGTTTTTACTGGTTGGAAGAAATTATTCGAACACCGGAAGAAACTATTTGAACATTTCCCGTATGATTGGGAGACAGGTATCACAGACTACTTGGGACCAGGGAGAGACAAAGTACTTTTATGAAGAACAATTTTGATATAATCATCGTAGGCGCTGGTCCTGCAGGCATTTTTACTGCCTACGAACTAATAAAGGAATCTCCTGATTTAAGCATCCTGATGCTTGAAAAGGGCAGGGATATCTACAAGCGAAACTGCCCCAAACTCAGCAACGGCGGAACCTGCGTGAATTGCAAACCCTGCTCCATTACCACCGGTTGGGCCGGAGCCGGCGCATTCTCGGATGGAAAGCTCTCCCTTTCACCCGAAGTGGGTGGCACTTTGCCCGATTACATCGGCATGGAAAAAGCACGCGAGATGATCCGTTACACAGACGACATCTACCTCAAATTCGGGGCGGAAACTGACATTCACGGCCTTTCAGAGACCCCACCCATGCGGGAAATCAGAAGAAAATCGATAGAGGCCAACCTGAAACTGGTGCAATGTCCGGTCAGACACCTGGGAACTGAAAAGACCCAGGAACTCTATCGTTCGCTCTACGAACACCTCAAAAACAGTGGGGTAGAGGTGCAGTTCAATTCCCCGGTTATCGAAATTCTGATTGAAAACCAAACAGTCACCGGAGTTAAAACAAATACCGAAACCTTCCTGGGGAAACAGGTGGTGATGGCCATAGGCCGGGACGGGTCCGACTGGCTGATGAAACAGTGTGCAGCCAAAGCCATCCCAACAGAGGTGGGCATCGTCGACATAGGGGTCAGGCTGGAGTGCCGCAACGAGGTGATGCAGGAGATCAACGACAATTTCTACGAAGCAAAACTGATCCACTATACCCATACTTTTGATGACAAGGTCCGCACCTTTTGCTCCAATCCGGGTGGCTTCGTCTCATCCGAATATTACGACAACAACCTGGCGGTGGTAAACGGGCACAGCTACAAAGACCTGAAGAGCGACAACACCAACTTCGCCCTGCTCGTCTCCCAAAAATTTACGGAGCCCTTCAACGCTCCCATCGAATACGGAAAGCACATCGCCCGACTGGCCAACATGCTTACCCGCAACAAAATCCTGGTCCAGCGATTCGGGGATCTCGTCCGCGGACGCCGCACCACCTACGACCGACTCTTCAGGAACAACATCGTTCCGACGCTGAAGGATGCAGTCCCAGGTGATCTGAGTCTGGTTCTGCCCCACCGCATTCTCTTCGACATCATCGAGATGATCAAGTCACTGGACAAGGTCAGTCCCGGATTGGCAAGCGACGAGACATTGCTTTATGGCGTCGAAGTAAAATTTTATTCGAACATCGTCAAAGTCGACAAAAGCTTTCAAAGCCCCGCCGTGAAAAACCTCTTTTTTGGCGGCGACGGGGCCGGAATCACCCGCGGCTTGATGCAGGCCTCCGTCAATGGAGTGCTGATCGCCCGTGAAATAGTAAAGAGTTTAGCCACAAAATCATGACAAAACCAGATATCCGAAAACTCCTTGAGACACGTATCCTCGTGCTGGATGGAGCCATGGGAACAATGATCCAGCGATACAAATTCTCCGAATCTGACTTCCGTGGAGAACGGTTCAGGGAGTGGCCCTCCTCCCTGAAAGGCAACAACGATCTGCTCTGCCTCAGTAAACCAGAATCCATCCGGCAAATCCACGAAGCTTTTCTGGAAGCGGGTGCAGATATCCTGGAGACCAACACCTTCAATGCAACCTCCATCTCCCAGGGCGACTATGGCACCCAGGATTTTGTACGGGAAATAAACAGGGAGGCCGCAAAAATTGCGGTGGAGGCCGCATTAAGATTTTCAACTCCGGAGAAACCAAGGTATGTAGCGGGCTCCATCGGTCCGACCAACAAAACCTGTTCCATGTCGCCCGATGTCAACGACCCCGGCTTCCGTGCCATTTTATTCCAGGATCTGAAAAATTCCTACAGGGAACAGATAGAAGGTCTGCTGGAGGGAGGAGTCGATCTGCTGCTGGTCGAAACCATCTTCGATACCCTCAATTGCAAGGTGGCACTGGTGGCCATCAACGAAATTTTTGAAGAGCTCGGGATGAAAATTCCAGTGATGATATCGGGAACGATTACGGACAAAAGTGGCAGGACCCTTTCGGGACAGACCATTGAGGCTTTCCTCAACTCGGTTGCCCACATCGACCTGCTCACCATCGGACTGAACTGCTCCTTCGGAGCCAAAGACATGCGTCCCTATGTGGAAGAGCTTAGCAGGAAGGCCCCTTTCCGCATCAGTGTACACCCCAATGCCGGACTGCCCAACCAGTTTGGAGAATACGATGAAACACCCGAGGTGATGCGCCTGCAGGTTGCCGAATTTACAGACAACCTAACGGTGAACATCATCGGAGGCTGTTGTGGCACCACCCCCGACCACATCCGGGAATTGGCAAAACTGGCAGCTTCAGCCAAGCCACACCTCATCTCACACCCCGAAAAAGCTACCCGGCTGAGTGGTTTGGAACCACTCACCATCAACAAACTCTCCAATTTTATCAACATCGGGGAACGGTGCAACGTGGCCGGATCCATCAAATTTGCCAGGCTGGTCCGCGATGGCAAATACGACGAAGCGCTCTCCGTGGCACGCGAAATGGTGGAGGGCGGTGCACAGGTCATCGACATCAACATGGACGATGCCATGCTGGACGCCAAAAAAGAGATGGTAAGATTCCTCAACCTGATTGCCTCTGAACCGGATATTTCCAGATTGCCCATCATGATCGACTCCTCCAAATGGGAAGTGATCGAGGCCGGCTTGCAGTGCATTCAGGGAAAATCGATCGTCAACTCCATCAGCCTCAAGGAAGGGGAGGAGCAGTTCATCCGAATTGCCCGCAAAATAAGAGATTACGGAGCGGCCGTAGTGGTGATGGCCTTCGACGAGGAGGGTCAGGCGACCACCTACGAAAAGCGAATAGCCATCTGCGAAAGAGCCTACAAAATCCTGGTTGAACAGGTTCATTTCCCTGCAGAAGACATCATCTTCGACCCCAATATCCTGACCATCGGTACCGGACTGGAAGAACACAACAACTATGCGGTCGATTTCTTCCGGACAACCAGCTGGATCAAGGAACACCTGCCTTACGCAAAAGTGAGCGGTGGAATATCCAATGTCTCCTTCTCCTTCCGGGGAAACAACACCATCCGGGAAGCCATCCACTCGGTATTTTTGTACCACGCCATAAAAGCCGGTCTGGACATGGGCATCGTCAACCCCGGTATGTTGCAGATTTACGACGAGATTCCAGCAGAACTGCTGCAGCTGGTCGAAGAGCTGGTGCTCAATAAACGACCGGATGCAACGGAGAGGTTGCTCGTCTTCTCTGAACAGGTAAAAGGGACCATAGATAAACAGGAAATAATTGAAGCTTGGCGCGAACTCCCATTGACAGAAAGAGTGGAACACGCCATGGTAAAAGGAATCACCGACTTTATCGAAAGTGATGTAGCAGAGTTGTTACCCCTTTATGACTCACCGCTCAACATCATCGAAGGTCCCCTGATGGACGGGATGAACAAGGTGGGAGATCTTTTCGGATCCGGAAAGATGTTCCTTCCACAGGTGATCAAATCAGCCAGGGTGATGAAAAAGGCTGTAGCCTGGCTTCAGCCATACATCGAGGAGGAAAAGAAGCTGCAACCCGACAAAATCGTGGTCCGTAAAAAAATTTTGCTGGCAACCGTAAAGGGAGATGTGCACGACATCGGCAAGAATATTGTGGGAGTCGTGCTGGCCTGCAACAACTACGAGGTCATCGACCTCGGGGTGATGGTGCCCTGCGAGACCATCCTCGAAACCGCGAAGAAAGAGAAGGTAGATATTATCGGTCTTAGCGGATTGATCACTCCCTCCCTCGAGGAGATGGTACAGGTAGCCAAAGAGATGGAAAAGCGGGGGTTTAGTCAACCTTTATTGATTGGTGGAGCCACTACTTCTAAAATCCATACAGCAGTTAAAATCGCCCCGGAATACAGCAATACGACCCTTTACGTCAAGGATGCCTCCAGATCTGTCCAGGTAGTGGCTGAGCTGCTCTCCGGATCCAAAGACTTTTTAAACGACACATTACAGGAATATTCGGCGCTGAGACAAGTACACAGCGCAAAAAAACCGAAGGAATACTGGACTCTCCAGGAGGCCAGAGCCAGAAAATTCTATCCCGACTTTGTCAAACATCCGGTAGCCCGGCCCAATTTTACAGGGGTCAAATACTTCCATGACTTTCCGCTGGAAGAACTCAGGAAATACATCGACTGGACCTTCTTCTTCCTGGTATGGGAATTCCGTGGAAAATATCCGGCCATCCTGAATGATCCGGACAAAGGCGAGGCGGCTCGTCAGTTGTTTGAAGAGGCCAATACTTTTCTGGATGAGATCATTGCCAAAAAACTGATCAGCGCCAATGGGGCAACGGGCATATGGCCTGCCAACGCCACGGGCGATGATGTTGAACTTTATACGGATGAAACGAGATCTGCCCTGATAGGGAAATTTCACCAGCTGCGACAGCAGGAGAAAAAACAAGGGGCTCAGGTTCAATTTTCACTGAGCGATTTTGTGGCTCCCAAAGAATCGGGCATACCGGATTATTGTGGGGCTTTTGCTGTGACGGCCGGTCTTGGGGTGGCCGAATTGGTCAAACAATACAAGGAGGAGAACAACGACTACAAGGCCATCATGCTGGAGGCCCTCTCTGACCGATTGGCCGAAGCATTTGCGGAGCGATTACACGAAATGGTCAGGACCGACCTTTGGGGCTACAGCAAATATGAAAACCTGACTCCAGCCGAACTGATCGCCTCAAAATACCTAGGTATTCGTCCGGCTCCCGGTTATCCGGCTTGCCCGGAACATTCAGAAAAAGAGACCATTTTCAACCTCTTAAAGGCACCAGAAAAAACTGGAATATCCCTGACAGAAAACTATTCGATGTATCCCAATGCTTCTGTCTGCGGAGTCATTTATGCACATCCCGAATCCAGATATTTTGGTATCGAGAAAATCGGCAGGGATCAGGTGGAAGATTATGCCATCCGAAAAGGCGTTTCGACAGAGTTCATTGAGAAATACCTTCCCTCCAACCTCAATTACGAGCCCAAAAAAAGGGGATGAATCCTTGGATCCATCCCCCTACGCAAAAACCAGAAAAAAATGATTATTTAGCAGTAGATACCAGTTTAAATTTTAGGGTAAAATCATCATAAATTACCTTGTCACCCAGCCCCTGGAAGAAACTTCCCGAACCATACTTGATACCATATTTGGTCCTGTTGACCACGATGCTTCCGGCAGCAGTCAGTTGACCGCCTGCTTCTGTTACCTCTGCATCAAACTCAACTGGTGAGGAGATTCCCTTGATGGTCAGATCCGCAGTAAAATGGTAGAGATTGTCAGACTTGGCAGCTACATTTTTCACTTCAAGGGTAGCTGTTGGGAACTTGGCAACACCGAAAAAATCATCAGACTTCAAATGCCCGATCAGTTTCTGATTGTATCCCGCATCTGTCAGATCGACATCCACTATGGTATTCATATCCACAGAAACCTTGCCGCCTGTAATTTTTTTGTGATCAACATTGAGCGTCCCATCTGCGATGGCAATGGTACCATTGTGCTGACCCGTTACTTTTTTAGCTTCCCAAGCTAACGTGCTGGAGGCAGGAATGACTTTGAACTCCTTGGCATTTCCTGAGAGAAAAGAGACGAGGAACAGAGAGCTTAGAAGAATTTTGGCCAGATTGGCCGAACCTTTTGAAATAAGGCTGTTGTCTTTGATAAACGTTTTCATGCTATAACTTATTATTTGATTCATATTACGCAAGGGTTGAATTTTTGTTTCAAATGAGGCCATAGGTAGATCCAACCTAAAATTTGTATATTTGATCCCTCAATTCACAGTCACTTTTACTTTATAGAATGAAGAACAACAATAACTTAACTGAAGACATTAGTCTAACTGGTTTTCGTTTTTTTCAGTCTCTTTCGGAAGATGAGATGAAAAGTCTCAACAACGAAAAAGTATGTGCTGCCTACAAAAAAGGAAGTGTCCTTTACAAGGAGGGTAGTCGTCTGACAGGTTTTTATTGCATTACAGGAGGAATTGTTAAGATCTATAAGACTGGAAACGATGGGAAAGAACAGATCATCCGGTTCGCAAAAAAAGGCGATATTATCGCCTATCGTTCGCTCCTGAGCCAGGAATCAGCTTGTACATCTGCCAAAACCATCGAAGAGGCCACCCTGTGCCACATCCCATATAAAACCTTGCTAAGTCTGATAGAACGAAACTGGAAATTCTCCCTCGCTATGCTCAAAATAGTTTGTGCCGAGTTGAAGGAGGCTAACGACTACATTACGGATATTGCACAAAAAACAGTTAGGGAGAGGCTTGCTGAGGTACTTCTGTTGCTAAAACAGGAATTCGATTTGGATGCCGACAAGACTTTGCAGATTTCGTTGACAAGGGAAGAACTTGCCAACATGGTTGGAACAGCTACCGAATCAATTATCAGACTCCTGTCTGAGTTTAAACAAGATAAATTGATTGATCTGCAGGGACGTAAAATCAGGATCATCAATCTTCCTGCACTGACCAAAGTAGCCAATCTGACGAAATACTAAGGATTACATGCTGATCCACTTCTCTGGATCCAGCTTGTCATATTCATACCTGATCTGGAACTTCAAGACCGTCTTGTTGTCATCTTCCTTGTCTGTAAAGATGGTGCCAAGTTCCTGTTTGGTCTGAACGGTTTGCCCAACTTGCACCGATACACTGGCCAAATTGGAATAGACCGTCAGGTAACTGCCGTGCCTCAGTATTATCGCCATATTTCCTCCTGGAATGGCCAATACCTTGGATACCTCACCCTTGAAGACGGCTCTCGCCTTTGCCCCGGATTGGGTCGTTATGTCGATCCCCGAATTACGTTTGATCACGTGTTTCAACACCAGATCAGGATGCTCACCAAAATGGTCGGTGATCAACCCTTTTTGCAAGGGCCAGGGCAACTTACCCTTGTTCAGGGAAAAATCATCGGAAAGTATTTTTTGTTCGGGTGTCGCTTTGGCAATAGCTCCTTTTACAGTTTTGGCACCCTTTGAATTTTTTGCAGCGATTCTCCTGGCTTCTTCTTCAATGCTTTGCTCAATCGCCTGCTCCAACCTCTGGGCAATCTTTTGCTGACCCTCCAGTTTTTTCTTTAAATCCTTCTCCTTCTTTTGAAGTTGCGCATAATACTCCTTCTGATCGGCTTTCTGTTTGGCGTACTTATCCGACTGACTCTTTTTGGAAGATAAGGCCATCTGTTTTTCCGATTTTCGGGCGTTGAGATCAACCACCAGCTTTTCCAGTTTTTCTTTCAGGGCAGAAATCTCCTCCGCCTGTGTTCTGCGGTAATCCGCATATTGCTTCAAATAGGCAAAACGCTTGTAAGCCTGATTAAAATCATCCGCTGAAAGTAAAAACAACAGCTGATTATTTGTGTCCTGGTTTCTCCTGGCATAACGGATCATCCCCGCATATCGGCTCCTGATCATCGCCAGATCGGTATTGAGGGAGTCAAGATTCTTGGAACTTCTTTCAATGGTCGAATCCAGATAGGTTAACTCGGAATTTATATTGGAGATGAGGCTCTCCTGCAACCTGATCTTTTGTTCCAGCATGGTAAGCCGGTTGATGGAGGTTTTGGTATTCTGGTCCGTCTCCTTCAGCAAATGGTTGATGTATTCAATCTCCAGCGTGGTTTTTTCCTTCTGCTTCCGCAAATCATTGATTGATTTACCCTGCCCGCTGGCAGAAGAGACCACGCCCAGCAGCAGAAGGATAAACACTATTTTTTTTGAAAAAAGCACCATATACCTACTCTTCCTTGTTCGTTTTAATTCCATTCAAGGCAACCTTTTTATACCTGGAAGGGACACTAAATCCAAAATCTCGCTCATCATTGACGGATACTCTGGATAATTCTGCCTGTATATCCAATTTTTCCTTCCCGGATACGGATATATGCAGGTTCGCGGGAAACCAATTGTTCCCAATCGCCTTAAAGTCTGAATACTCGATGGTAATGATCCGGCCGGAATCGATGTCATGGAACAACTCCTTCCTCACCACAAACAGATCGGGATCAATGAAGATATCCTGCTTTACCAGATATTGCTCATCTTTACGCTGCTTGAATCGCTCCAATTTATCCCCGTTGTTGACGAATTTCCTAAACCTACGCTCCCTGATGGAGGATATTTTATACATATTCTCCTCAATGACCATCACATAATCTCTAAAAGGATTCTCCTTCTGATCCATTTTGATGGATTGCAGTCGATTGCTAAAAATAGATTCCAAAATTTGATAATCTATATCATAACCAAAAAGATCCCCAATCTCTTGCAGCATTCCCGGCGTGGCTACCTTGTGGATATGGTCAACTAAGCGAAAAGAATCAACCCCGATTTCCAATTTTCCAAGTGGGATGGCTAATTTCTGAATTGACATTTGTATCACGCTGTCCTTTCTGATCTTAAACATACTCCTTACACTGTTTTCATTCCCATTGTTGTTAATGGTAAGGCTGACCTTCTTAATTGATAACGTGTTAAATTTCAATTCATTTTCACTTACTAGCCTAACAACACGCCTCACAGTGATTGGTTTGACTTTTTTCTCAATAACCACTTTTTGCACCTGCTTACAACCGGCCAAAAGAACCAGGAGGATACCCAAATAACCAAGGAATACAATTTTTATTTTCACCCGAAAATAATTTTTTAATAGATCGATGGAGTATCAGTCGCTCCCTTTCGGGCAGAACCGGCACATCCTTTAAATTTCTCTTGCTTCACCCAATGCATTAATTCTGCAAAGGTTTTACTCTTCAACAGATTCAATGAAAATCACCTTTTTAATCTTCTCTGGCAATACCTTTGAAGGATTACCCATCTTCAACGATTTCTCCCATTGTTTCACCGCTTTGTCCTTCTCATTTAGAAAAAAGAGAATATCTCCATAGTGCTCAACCAGAACAGGATTTTCTTCCGTGCTGTTGGAGAGAGCAGATTCCTGATAAAATTTTGCCAATTGATAATCCTTCTTCTTAAACAACACCCACGCATAAGTATCAAGATAAGTGGCATTGTTCGGATTATTCTGGACAACCAGACTACTCAGCTTTTCAGCCACATCCAACTTGATGGATCGCAGTGACAAGTAATAGGCATAGTTGTTCATGGCCAGGTAATTCTGAGGATCTACTTTGACCACCTTGTCAAACCAGTTGTAGGCATCCTCATATTTTTTCAGCTTGTAATAGGCCTCAGCCCGATAAGTATATACCTGCGACAGGACCTGATTGTTGTTGTTTGCATTGACCTCCGCCGAATCAAGTACGGCAAAGACATCTTGATAGTTTCCCAGTTGAATCATTGAAACCGCATCCAAAATGTACAATACCGGCTGCTCCGGAAAATACTTGATGGCAGTTTTACTGTCTTTTTGCAAGGACTTCCAGTCCAACAGATCATTGTCGACAAAAAGCAGCCGCTCCCAATAGGTATAATTTCCCTTGTTGATTTCTACGACCAGCCTCAGTTGCTCGCGTGCCTCCTTGTTAAGCTTCTTGGCAAGAAAATATTCCGAAAGAAGTGCCCTAGGACGCTCATCGTCCACATATTCGTTGATAAGAAGATGAATGAGTTCCAACTGCTGAACGTCGGTCAGGCGATGGTCTTCTGTCTGGGCAAGCAACATGTACATTTGGATTTTGGGATCCAGCTCCAGCGATGAATTATCAAAACCCTTCTTCAGATGGTCATAAGATTGGGTGTAGTCACCAACGACCCTGTAATAATTGGAAAGCGAAAACTGCACAAAACCATCATTGGGTTTGTATTGCAAAACTTTGTTGTAGTTTTCCAGAGATTTATCCATCACACTATCTGCCAGATACATATCCGCCAAAAGCCCATAATACTTGGTCTCTCCCTGAAACTTGACAAGCAGGTTTTCAATCTCGCGGTAGGCCTCCGGCTTTTTACCCTGTTTGACAAAAATGCTCTGCTTGCCCAAAGATACTTGCTCTGTTACGCCCCATTTCTTTTCCAGTTCATTGTAACAAGTCAGCGCCTCTTCCTGCTTTCCTGCCAAGTTCAACATCTCGGTATGAAAAATGGGATAATCGGCATTGTCAGGAACAAGGAGGGCCAGTGCAGCAAAGGTTTCAGCGGCCTTCTCATACAATTTATTTTGTTGATAGATCTTGGCCAGCAAAATCAGATAATATTGATTTTGTGGATTCAGCGATACCGCTCTTTCCAGCATAATCATGGCACTCTGGAAATCTCCTTTTAAAAGGTGAATGTTGGCAATTTCATACAAGGAGGTGGAGGAGGAAGGATCCATCTCCAGACATCTCGAGAAAATTTTAATGGCCTCCTCCGGGTTGCCAATGGTTCGTTGCTTCACTCCTTCAATGAATAAAAACTGAAATTGCTGCTTCTGATCGTCATTCAGTAAAGAGATATTTTTGCTCTCCTCCTCGTGTACAATTGGCCTTACAAGTTGTTTAGGCGCCTTACAGGAGGCATTCAGCAACACCAGGGTAATGACAAAACAATATGTCGATAGATTCTTGATCATTTTTCTAGTTTTAAGCATGCATCAATGCTTGCCTGTGTGTCCAAAACCACCTTCGCCCCTTTCACTTTCATCCAGCAGTTCAACTTCATCCCATTCCACCTGTTTATAGGCCGAGATAATCATTTGCGCAATTCTCTCTCCAGGATTGATGATAAAATCTTCCTGCGATAAATTGATCAGAATAATCTTGATCTCTCCCCGGTAGTCGGCGTCAATCGTTCCCGGTGAATTCAGGACGGTGACTCCCTTGTTAATGGCCAACCCGCTTCTTGGCCGAATCTGGGCTTCGTAACCATCCGGTAGCTGAATGAACAATCCAGTTGGGATTAATTTCCGTTCAAATGGCTTAAGAATCAATGGTTCGGTCAGATCAGCCCTTACGTCCATCCCCGCTGATTGCTTCGTACTGTAAAGCGGGATGCTATTTTGAGATTTGTTGACAATTCTTACTTTCATTTCTAATTATTTGTTCTTAACTGGAACCACGAAACCCAATCTAAAGTGAACGGATCAAATATATTTACAGAAAAAGATATGATCTTCGAGTAACCCTGAGGCAAATAAAATCACTTAAGTTGTCAATATTTGGTAGCCCTCTACTCCATAAAAAAGGTGATCCAAGCGTTCAAATACACGTAGCAATTTCCTTTTCACCTATAAAATCATTTTTCAAAACTTGCCTAAGAAGTTGAACAGATCCCATTGAACTGAAGTCTACTAGTGGTAAAATTCCAATGCATCCACACAAATCAGGTTACTTTTTTATCTGTTGTTCCAATCCGCTAAGATAAGAAACATATTTACCCCATCAATCTCCATTTAAACCTTTGGAAGCAATCTCCTTAAATCGCCCTTTTCCTTGTACCAGATGAAGTAAATGAACGTGGAAAAAAGGAGCGTTCTGAAGCCTAAATTGAGTATCACACTGCTGAAACTAAAATTTATCTCTATGATATACAATGTAATAGCAAAAATAAAATAAGATCCAATCTTTTTTAAGTCATAGTGCACAGGGAAATATTTCTGCCCATAATAGTAGGATATGAGGGTTATGATCAACGAGGAGGCAAAAAATCCGATAGCGGAAGCCATGTATCCAAGCCTGGGGATAAACAGAATGTTTATGACCAAAGTAATAACTCCACCAACGACGGAGAAGATCGCTCCATAACGAGTCTGGTCGGTAAGTTTGTACCAGAGCGATTGGGTATAGAAAATCCCAAGAAACAGATTCCCCATCAACATCCAGGGGACAATCCGCATTCCTTCGTGATAACCAGATTCTTTTGAGCCAATGAAATATTTAAATATATCAATGTAAAAAAGGACACCGATGAATATCAATAATCCAAAGATCACGAAATAGTTCATGATCACACTGTACACTTTTTTGGAGGACTCATTTTTGTAGTGCGAAAAAAGAAACGGTTCAAAGGAGAATCGGAATGCCTGAATAAACAAGGTCATCAGGATGGCTAACTTGCCATTGGCAGAGTATACTCCCAGCTCGTACATTGGATCCTTGCCGTTTGAAATAAGTTGGGGAATCAATATCTTGTCAATATTCAACGTGACCATTCCCGCTATGCCAACCACCAGGATCGGCCAGCCATAACTCAGCATCGCCTTCAGCAACTCTTTTTTAAAGACAATTTTCCGAATACCCAAATCAGGAATAAAAAGGAACAAGGTGACCACTGAAGCGATCAGGTAAGACAAAAATGCATAACCAATTCCTATTTTAGGATCATAAAAATAGTGCAGTACAGAATCTGGATGATGGGCTAAAACCCTTGGACAAAGCAATATCCAGAATAGGTTAAGTAAAATATTTACGCCAATGTTCACCATCTTAAAAGCAGCAAACTTGATAGGTCGCTCCTGCAATCTCAACTTGGCAAAAGGAATTGCCGTAATGGCATCAAGAGCCACCGTGATACCCATCCATACAATATACAAATGCTGTTCTGGATAACCTGCCCAGGAAGAAATTTTTCCGGAAAAGATCGTTATTCCCAATACAAAAATAATGGCGGTTGCTGTTAGTGAAACGAGCGATGTTCCAAATACTTCATTTGGGCGCTCACTCTTGCTCGCAAAACGGAAATAGGAAGTTTCCATCCCATAGGTAAGAAGCACCTGAAAAAAGGCGACATAAGCCAGTAAATTACCCAATATGCCAAACTCGCCGGGAGGAAAAGTCCAGGTATAGATAGGTGTCAAAAGTAGATTCAGAAACCTGCCAACAATGCTTGGCACACCATAAATCATGGTATCTCCAGCTAATTTTTTCAGTGCACTCAAGTCAAAAATTATATTAACATTGTCCAGCAAAGATAATTGAAGTATACCAATCCCACCTTAACTCCTGTAAATTCAACGATCAGAATGGATTATTTGTTACCACCAACCACTAACTTTGCTAACAGAACAAAATAAGATTCTATTTTTGCTGGGAAAATCACCCTTGAATAGGTGGATTCCAAATGTGGAATACAAAAAACCCTGCAGGAGTCTCCATCAGGTTGATAAAGAAACCATTTGCGCTTCCTTTTTGAGAAAAAACCCAATTAAATTCGCACTTGTCACTTATCTGCAAAATAGGCTCTTTTTATTCGCAGTTCCCAAATGCTAGTTTCACGTTAATATACCCTTCACATGAACCGATTAACCATTTCCATCTTTTCTTTTCTGTTTGTGATTACCTTTTTCATTCACTGTGGCCAGTCTAATAGTACCTCCAGACGCCCTGTGACTGCCATCCAACTGGAACCTCAGAAAAAGAGCTACAAACTCGGGGAAGATATCCGAATGAATCTCCTAACAAAAATTAAGGATGGTTCTATCGATAAAATAGAAATATTTGTGGATGGTAAAAAAATGCAAAATTCAAATATTTTAACCAATTCCATTTTATTAAAAACAGCGGATTTAGGATTGGGTAAACACAGTATTAAAATTTCTGCAACCAAAAAAGATGGGGTATCGGGTGACAATTTCGATGAAATATTCGTTTCATCCGACATTCAACCAACCAGGTATACCTACCAGGTGATCGCAGAATATCCCCACAACAGGTCTCATTTTATCCAAGGTTTGGAATTCCATAACAATCAGTTGTATGAAGGAACAGGACTGGAAGGATCCTCCTCCATTTACAGGCTAAACCTTCAGAATGGGAAGAGTATTGAGGAATATAAACTTGATAATCAATATTTTGGAGAAGGAATTACCATTTTGAATAACAAGGTGTATGAGCTTACCTATAAAAACAAGATTGGATTTGTTTATGACCTGAATACTTTCAAACTGCTAAATACCTGGACATACAAATCAGCAGAAGGGTGGGGACTTACCAATGATGGTCATTCCCTTATCATGAGCGATGGTACAGAAAATATCTATTATATTTCCCCTGATTCCTTCCAGGAAGAGAGAAAAATTCAGGTTTGTGATGAACACAGTGTGATATTGAACCTAAATGAATTGGAATACATCAAAGGAGAAATATGGGCAAACATCTGGACCACAGATAATATCGTCATTATTGATCCAAAATCCGGAAAAATTACAGGAGAAATCAATTTATCTGGCTTATCTGGAACTATACTACAGAATCAACAAGAACAAATAGACGTTCTTAATGGCATTGCGTGGAATCCTGTAACCGATAAAATATACGTTACAGGTAAACTGTGGCCAAAAATCTTCGAAATAAAATTGGTAAAGGAGCAATAATTAAAAAAGGGTCATTGAATTCAAACCCCCAATTATTCTTCCTAAATGACTGTATGCTAATTCTGTAACCTCTCTTCCTCTGGGTGTACGCTTGATAAATCCTTCCTTAATAAGAAATGGTTCATAAACTTCTTCAATTGTACCTGAATCCTCTCCTACTGCAGTAGCAATGGTGGATATTCCAACAGGTCCCCCCTTGAATTTATCTATGATGGTAGACAAAATTTTGTTGTCCATTTCATCCAGTCCATACCCATCAATATTGAGTGCTTCAAGTGAATATTTAGTTATTTCCAGATCTATTTTACCGTTTCCCTTTACCATCGCAAAGTCTCTTACGCGTCTCAATAGTGAATTGACAATTCGCGGAGTTCCCCTACTCCTTCTGGCAATTTCATAGGCTGCATCTTCCTCTATCTGAATATCCAGTATTCTTGCCGAACGTTTCACAATTCCTGTCAAAACTACGATGTCATAATATTCCAGATGGCAGGTTATCCCAAACCTTGCTCGAAGTGGACGGGTAAGTAATCCGCTTCTGGTGGTTGCCCCTATCAATGTGAAAGGGTTTAATTCAAGTTGTATTGACCTCGCACTCGGCCCTTTGTCAATCAAAATATCAATGCGAAAGTCCTCCATGGCCGAATAAAGGTATTCTTCCACCACCGGACTCAACCTGTGAATTTCATCGATGAAAAGGACATCATTTTTTTCAAGATTTGTTAATAATCCAGCCAGATCTCCTGGCTTGTCCAAAACAGGGCCGGAAGTCAATTTTAACTTTACTCCCAATTCATTGGCAATAATATTTGATAAGGTAGTTTTACCCAGCCCTGGTGGGCCATGCAACAGAACGTGATCAAGTGACTCGCCCCGCATGATGGCAGCCTGTACAAAAACTTGTATGTTGTCAATTATTTTAGTTTGCCCCGCAAAATCATTAAATTTTAGTGGTCTTAACTGATTATCCAGTTCCCTTTCTCCATCATCTCCGTTAAAATCCCTTAAATCAACAAATTCTCCCATTCTGAATAAATTTCAACTGATTAATACATGGTGCTAAAAACTGAATCATCTGAAAATTTTAACCCTTCAACCATTACAAAGTTATCAAATATTAAGGCATAGCAAATATAAATAGCTGGCACTATCAAATTTTACCATCCGTGACTATTGAAAAAATAGAATAATCTGGATAAAATGAAATAATGGTGAGTTGGATGAATAATCAGAAAGGCAAACTTAATTTATTGTATATCAATCAATAACATGAATTATTGATCAAAAGAGTCCAATATTTCAATAAATTTATATGCATTAAATGGCTTTTCCATAAGGTAATCCATTCCATTTTCCAAACATTTTTGGAAATCATTGTTGAGGGTATTTGCAGTAAAAGCAATAATAGGAGTAAAAGATGGCTCTTTCGTTTCCTTTTCAATTCTTCTTATCTCTCTTGATGCCTCGAACCCATCCATTACCGGCATCATCAAATCCATTAATATGACATCAAAAGTTTGCTTTTTAAATAATTCCACTCCTTCCAATCCATTGTTGGCAATGGATACGATGCAATGCAATTTAGACAAATTAATACTCATTAACTTTTGATTCAATAAGTTATCTTCAACCAAAAGTACTTTTAAATTTTCTTTTATTTTGTCAGCAGGTATCATTCGCAAATATGTCGGTTACAATTGGCAGTACAAATGCATATTGTTTATCGTTAAAATGGGTAAAGTGGCAGGGATATTTTAACAATTAACAGGTTAATATAATATTTATTTTAATTTATAAAATGTGAAATTATACTTTTATTTATATACTGTTGATATTGTTTATAATAATTTTATTTAGGTCATTGTTTTTATTTTTTAAAAGATGTTCATTCTTTATTAACTTTATATACTATTGCTTTTGTGCTTACTAGATTGTTATTAACAGGTTGTTTATTTTAGATATTAAAGGAAATTTTGTAAAATTTTACCTTTGTCAAATGTTGAGTAAAATTTTACTTTTTACCAATAAATGGATTAATTTTTCTTTATTTTTTAAAATTGCTTGGTTTTGTATGAGATGAAAGTATCTTATTCTTTTTTATTAACAGTTATGAACAGTTTTTGTTTATACAGTAATTCATTTTCTAAATTGGGCGAATGGTTAAAATAGCTTTGGCGTCGGATCATGCGGGATTCGAGCTTAAAAAGAAAATTGTATTTTTTTTGAGAGATAAAGGTGTTGAAATTCAGGATTTTGGATGTTTTTCTGAGCAAAGTTGTGATTATGCAGATTATGCTCATCCGTTAGCCCAAAAAATTGAAAGTGATACTGAATGGAAGGGAATTGTTTGTTGTGGTTCTGGAAATGGAATCAATATGACGGTCAATAAACACCAGGGAATAAGGTCTGCAATTTGTTGGAATCTGGAGACCGCAGTGCTTGCCAGAACACATAATGATGCAAATATTTGTTCCTTACCTGCGCGTTTTATTTCAGAAGAGGAGGCTATACAAATAGTGAAAATTTTTATGAATACTGATTTTGAAGGGGGACGTCATTTGATTCGAATTCAGAAAATTCCGTACATCACTCGTTGATAAAGTGAAGTTTATGTCTGGATTGTATATTCATATTCCTTTCTGTCAGGACAAATGCACCTATTGCGATTTTTTTTCCGGAAATCAACTTTATATGGTGGATAATTATGTAGATGCTTTATGTCGAGAAATTGAACTAAGATCTAACTATTTGGAGGATAAGGAAGTTGGAACAATCTACTTCGGAGGGGGTACACCTTCTATTTTAAATGAAAGGCAAATTGGTAAGATTCTAAAGCAGATAGTTAAATATTTCGTTGTTAGGTCTGAAGCTGAGATTACCCTGGAATGTAATCCGGAAGATGTCAATGAAGTTTTTTTGAAAGGGCTAGGAGAAATTGGCATCAATAGAATTAGTCTTGGCATACAATTTTTGGAGGATGATATCCTGTCTCAGTTTAATCGAAAACATTCTAAAGCATTAATATATAGTGCTTTAAGATGTTTGGAGAAATCTACCATCAAAAATTTATCAGTAGATCTGATCTATTCTGTTCCGGGTGTAGATAATGCATCTTTATTGGCTACTTTGGAATCTCTTTGCAAGTTCAATATATTGCATTTTTCTGCCTATAGTTTGACAATAGCGAGAAACTCGAAACTTTTTTGGAAAATTCAGTCGGGGGAATTTGTTGAAAATGTTGAAAATGAATTTCTCAAGCAATATTCAACTGTTTATGATTTTTTAACTTCAAAGGGATACATCCAATATGAATTGAGTAATTATGCAAAGGATGGATTTATATCCTTGCATAACTTGGGTTACTGGAATCAAATACCTTATTTGGGAATTGGTGTTTCTGCACATAGTTACAATGGAATTTCTAGACAGTGGAACCATACGAACATAAAGAAATACATTCGTGAATTAGAGGGGGGTATTTTGAATATTGAAATAGAGCATTTGACTGAAAATCAAATTTTTAATGAATATATTATATTAAAGTTGAGAACTTTGCAAGGTATTTCTCAATCCTATATTAAGCGAGTTTTTAGGGAGGAGATTCAAAGTACTTTCGCATTTAGAATAAGTAAGTTGATAAAAAAGGGTCATTTTATTAGTGATTCGGATTTAATTGTTCCTCGGCAGAGCGATTTATTAATAGCAGATTATCTTGCAAAAGATTTGATGATCTAAATTGGATATATAATTATTGGTTATGGCTATCTATTTTTTTAATGAGGATGTGGAATTACCTGATTTGCAATATGAATGTGTTCAAAGAATTTTGAAAAGTGAAATAAGAAAGGCCAAATTTAGATTGGGAGTAATTAGCTACATTTTTTGTAGCGATGAATATTTGCTGGCAGTTAATAGGGAATTTCTAAAGCACGATTTTTATACTGACGTGATAACTTTTGATTATACTTTTGATAAAGTTGTAACTGGTGATATATATATTAGCACGGAACGAGTGTTAAATAATTCGCTTACCTTTGATGAAAATATTTCGAATGAGTTTGTACGTGTTATTTCACACGGGCTGCTTCATCTTTTGAAATACAATGACAAAGAGGAAAGTGATATTTTAGCTATGCGAGCTGCAGAGGATAGAATGATCGTTAAGTTTATAACCCAGCCTAAATGATGATTTCCCATTTAGTATTTTAATTTCCTGTATTTTTATGAAGGAAGTGAATCGGACCTATGATGTAATTGTAGTTGGTGGTGGCCATGCCGGTTGTGAAGCTGCAAACGCGGCAGCTCGTCTTGGGTCAACTGTTCTCTTGATTACCATGGATGTTAATAGGGTTGCGCAAATGAGTTGTAATCCGGCGGTCGGTGGAATTGCCAAAGGTCAAATTGTTAGGGAGATTGATGCCTTAGGTGGTTTAATGGGAAAAATAACTGATAAAAGTTCGTTACAATTCAGAATGCTTAACCGATCCAAGGGTCCAGCGATGTGGAGTCCCAGGTCACAGTGTGATAAAATTAAATTCTCAGAGAATTGGAGAATTGAGTTACAAAAGAATAAAAATGTCTTTTTTTGGCAAGGTACAGTTGTAAATTTGATATTGGAGGGAAAAGTAATCCAGGGTGTAAGAACCGAAATTGGTATCGATTTTTATAGTAGTGTGGTTATTCTGACGAATGGTACATTTTTAAATGGTTTGATGCATTTTGGACAAAATAAAATGGAGGGAGGAAGAATTTCGGAACCCGCTGCTTTTGGTTTAACAGAGCAATTAAAAAATCTTGGATTTTCAGTTGGGCGTATGAAAACAGGCACTCCACCCAGATTGGATAGGCGAACAATTGATTTTAGTATGTTGGAGGAGCAAAAAGGTGAAGAGGGGTATCAGTTTAGTTATTATTACGAAAGAGAGATTTCGCTTGCTCCTTTGAATTGCCACATTACCTATACCAACAAAATGGTTCATGAAGAGTTGGAGAAAGGATTTAAATTTTCTCCAATGTTCGATGGTACCATTAAAAGTTTAGGTCCGCGATATTGTCCAAGTATTGAGACCAAGCTTATAATTTTCGCCGACAAAGAGGTACATCAGCTTTATCTTGAGCCTGAAGGAGAAGATTTGATTGAATATTATTTAAACGGTTTTTCAACTTCGTTACCTTTTGAAGTTCAGGAACGTGCTTTAAAGTTTATTCCTGGTTTGGAAAACGCAAAGATTATTAGACCAGGGTATGCAATTGAATATGATTTCTTCGATCCGCTACAGCTTAATTTTTCTATGGAATCAAAAATTGTAGATGGTCTTTTTCTTGCCGGACAAATCAATGGAACCACAGGATACGAAGAGGCGGGAGCTCAAGGATTGATGGCAGGTATTAATAGTCATCGAAAAGTAAAGGGATTAGTGCCTTTTGTTTTATCCAGAGGTCAGGCATATATAGGAGTTCTGATTGATGATTTGGTTACGAAAGGTGTGGATGAGCCTTACCGTATGTTTACAAGTAGGGCTGAGCACAGATTGATATTGAGGCAGGACAATGCCGATGAACGCTTATCTGAGTTGGGATATTCTATTGGTTTGTTACCTGAGAAGTTTCACAATCAATTTCTAGTAAAGTATAGATTGGTGGAAGAGGTTATTTCGTGCATTCAGCAAATTTCAGTTAAGCCAGAATTGGTAATTGATTTTTTGATTGAATCTGGTTCAGCTCCGCTTAAGCAAAAGACGAAACTTTACAATCTAGTTAGTCGACCTCAGTTTGACTTAGTTGTTTTTTTAAATAGATTTCCTGAATTAGGTAAGAAATTAGTCGATATTCCTTTGAATATAAGGAAAGATGTATTTGAAGCGGTAGAAATTAGGATTAAATATGCGGGTTATATTAGCAGAGAATCCGCCGCAGCTGATAAATTAAAGAGATTGGAACACATCAAGATAGAGAATAAATTTGATTATTCTAATTTGATGTCGTTATCTACGGAGGCCAGGGAAAAGTTAGCTAAAGTTAATCCGAAAACAATTGGTCAGGCATACCGTATTCCGGGTATTTCTCCTAATGACATCAACGTGTTGCTTGTATTATTGGGTAGGTAATGTTCCACGTGGAACAATTTGAAATTCAAAAAAAATGACAACGGAAGAGATTAAAAATTCGATTAGGAATATTCCGGATTTTCCAAAAGAAGGTATTCAATTTAAGGATGTTTCAACAGCCTTTAAGGATAAACATATTTTTAGGCACATTCTTTCTGAGATTGCGACTCACTATGAGAATCTGGGCATTACCAAAGTAGTAGGTATTGAGTCTAGAGGCTTCATTCTAGGGAGTTCGTTGGCAGGCAAATTGCATGCAGGATTCATTCCTATTAGAAAGCCTGGAAAATTGCCTGCCGATACCTATGTGCAATCCTATGATTTGGAGTACGGTTCTGATTCGCTTGAAATTCATACAGATGCGCTTGACAGGGAGGATGTCGTCTTAATTCATGATGATTTGTTGGCGACGGGAGGAACTGTTAATGCTGCTGTAGAATTGGTTCGTAGATTTGGAGTAACCAAGATCTATGTCAATTTTTTTGTTGAATTGGAATTTTTGGAAGGCAGAGATCGAATATCCAGTGAAGTGCCGGTATGGTCGTTAATACATTTCCAATAATTTGTGAGTAAAGAGGGTTATACATTGCTTTATGAAGAAGCAAAAAAATTGCCGGATCAACCTGGAGTATATCAGTTTTTCAACAGCGAAGATCGGATTATCTATGTTGGAAAGGCAAAAAATTTGCGAAAACGAGTTTCGTCCTATTTTGTGAAGGTTCATGATAATAGGAAAACAGAAATTCTGGTTAGACAAATTGAGCGTATCAGACATATCCTGGTTGATAGTGAAGAGGATGCACTATTTTTGGAAAACAATCTGATTAAAAAATATCAGCCGAAGTACAATATCCTACTAAAGGACGATAAATCCTTTCCTTGGATCTGCGTCAAAAATGAACCATTCCCTCGTATTTTTTATACCAGAAAAATATTCAAGGATGGATCAAATTATTTTGGCCCCTACAGTTCCATCTATATGGCCAAAACCATATTGGAGGTTATCAAGCAACTTTTTCAAATTAGAAATTGCAGATTGGCTTTGACTGATGCAAATATATCCGGGAAGAAATTTAAAATATGCCTGGACTACCAAATAGGGAATTGCAAAGCACCCTGTGAGCAACTTTATTCAAA
>CAINVV010000020.1 GCA_903854235.1 uncultured Bacteroidia bacterium
AAGGTATCACAGAGATTGCAGGAAATACCCAACTGGCGGATGGTACCAATTTTTTCACGCTTCATTTTGTCTTCAAAAGCATTCTCCAGCTTACCGACCATTTCGATGTTCAGCAGGTAGACCTAACCTTCAGTGACCATACGGTCTTAAATGTCGTTTCACAATCAAAATTTTCCAATCGTCCCACAATTCTGCTGCGGTCTGCCGGGCAGGACCAGGTGAATACCTACCGCATTCCTGGATTAACCACCACCAACAAGGGGACCCTGATTGCCGTTTACGACAACCGTTACTTGAACAGCGGCGACCTTCAGGGCGACATTGATGTCGGTATGAGCCGGAGTACGGATGGCGGCCAAAGCTGGTCACCCATGCGGAAAGTGCTCGATATGGGCGATTTCGGAGGTTTGACGCAGGAACAGAATGGCATCGGAGATCCCTGCGTACTGGTCGACAATGCAACCAATACCATTTGGGTGGCCGGTCTCTGGGTCAACGGCATTCCCGGACAAACCGCCTGGAACGGATCCAAACCCGGGATGAAGCCGGGAGAAACGGGCCAGTTCGTGATGGCCAAGAGTGAAGACGATGGTCTTACCTGGTCGCCACCCATCAGCATCACCGAACAATGCAAAAATCCGGCGTGGAACCTGTTTTTTCAGGGACCTGGAAGAGGCATCACCCTGACCGATGGTACACTGGTATTCCCGGCCCAGTTCAAGGATGACCAGAAAATTCCCTATTCAACCCTCATTTACAGCAAAGACCACGGCAAAACGTGGCACGTTGGGACTGGTGCCAAATCAAATACCACCGAATCCCAGGTCGTTCAATTGACCAATGGTTCCCTGATGCTCAACATGCGCGACGACAGAAACAAAACCGAAAAGGGGGACAACAATGGTCGTGCAGTCTCCATAACCAACGATTTGGGTCAAACCTGGACCGTTCACAACTCTTCCAATTCGGCGCTACCGGAGTCCAACTGCCAGGCAAGCATTCTTGCAGCAAAGGTTTTGGTGGATGGAGTTTCCAAGGATGTCCTCTTCTTTTCAAATCCGAACGATAAAATTTCGCGGGCGCACCTGACGATCAAGGCAAGCCTGGATCAAGGCACCACCTGGCCGGTTGCTTACCAGATTGAACTGAACAGTGCTGATTCTTTTGGCTATTCGTGTCTGACAATGGTGAATGACCAAACGGTCGGAATCCTGTATGAAGGCACAAAAGATCTCTATTTTCAGGAGATCGGTGTGGATGAAATATTTAAAAAATAGCTTCAAATTAGTCCCGAAAAATGAAATTTGTATTTCTTTGGATAGTGATTTTGGCGATGCAAACCCAAATGCTGAATGCGGAAGGGAAGCCATCTCTTTTGCCACTGCCTCAGAAGCTTACGTGGAACAATCAACAACTTCAACTTGCCGGAAGACCCGAAATTGAACTCGACAAAGTTTTCGACGGCTCATTTGCCGGGCTGTTTCGCGAGGAACTTTCCCCGGAAGGAAAGAGCTCCTTTTTAAATTTGGGTAAACCATTTGTGGTGAATATTAAACAAGTTACATCCATATCAAAGGATCTCTATTCTGAAGAAGAATCCTATTCCCTTCACGTTGATTCATCCTCCATTCACGTTACAGCGGTTTCCAATCACGGACTCTTCAATGCACTGCAGACGCTAAGGCAACTAATTGATCGCAATCCTGAAGGTGGTTCAATTTCCGGTTGCGACATCATCGATTGGCCAGCTTTCCGCTTCCGCGGATTCATGCACGATTGTGGCAGAAGTTACATTGGTTTCAATGAGTTGAAAAAAGAGATTGAATGGTTGTCAAGATACAAAATCAATGTATTTCACTGGCACCTGACGGAGAATCTGGCCTGGCGCATTGAAAGCAAGATACTTCCGTCGTTGACAGACTCAGGCTCCATGCAGCGACATCCCGGAAAATTTTATACGCAGGAGCAGGCCAGAGAATTGGTTCAGTTTTGCAAACGTCACCAGGTACAACTGATCCCTGAAATCGATATGCCCGGGCACAGTGCTGCCTTTCAGCGGGCTACCGGTTTGGAGATGCAATCCCCGAAAGGGAAGGAACTCGTGAAAAAAGTGCTGGCCGAAATGTGCGATCTCTTTGAAGTTCCTTACATGCACCTTGGGACGGATGAAGTTCACATCAGGGATAAGGATTTTGTCTCTGAAATGGTGCAGGTGATCCGCGATCACCGCAAGGAGCCAATGGGCTGGTTACCCGGTTCGGATAACGGCAGCACTGGTCTGCGACAGATGTGGACAGGTGGTGTGAAGCCGATAAAAGGCAGAAGCGTGGTTGATTCACGACTCTATTACATCAACCATACCGATCCTTTCGCCGATCTGAAGGGAATCTTTAGCCTGCAAATATGCGATACGCTCTCCGGTAGCAAGGAAAGGGAGGGTGGCATTATGTGCTGCTGGAATGACCGGATCTCCTCCTCCGACCGCCAAATGCTCCTTCAGAACGATTTTTATCCGATGCTTCTCACCTTTGCAGAGAAGCTATGGCTTGGAGGCGGTCTCTCAAAAAAGGATTGGTCAATTTGTACCGACATGCCGGGTGACGAAACCTTCGAAAGGTTCGCTGAGTTTGAAGAAAGGTTGCTGGATCATAAAAAAAAATATTTTAGGGAAATGCCTTTCCCCTATGTTCGTCAGACCAATGTTTGCTGGCGGATCACGGATCTTTTCCCTAACGGAGGAAATTTGAAGGCGATTTTTCCTCCTGAAAGTGGAATTGCAGCGGATTATCATTTCGAAGGAGCGGAATATGCCACGAAACTTGCTTATGGTGCAGCCATCTATCTCAGACATTATTGGGGGAAAACGGTCCCGGCATTTTATGCGGATCCAAAGCCAAATTCAACGGCATACGCTTTTACTCAGGTATATTCACCTGTGGATCAGAAGGTAGGAATGTGGATTAGCTTTCACGACTTTGGCAGATCGGAAAGCGATGCCACGCCACCTGCCGGGAAATGGGACTACAAGGAGAGTGCCATCTGGCTGAATGACAAACTGATTTCTCCACCGGAATGGGAAAGCCCTGGCAGAATGCCTGTCAATAAGGAAATTCCCTATTTGGACGAGAATTTTGAACTCAGGGCTCCAACACAAGTCACGTTACACCAGGGATGGAACAAGGTATTGGTTAAAATCCCGGTAGGCAATTTTACATCTGCCTATACCAGGTTGGTAAAATGGATGTTCACGGCTGTATTTGTCACCACCGATGGGAGGGATGCCGTGGAGGGTTTGATTTATTCACCGGATAAAATTCTACCAAAATGAGGATCAGATATCTCAGAATGGGTGTAATCCTGGTTATCCTGTGGTTTTCGGCATTAGGAGCCAACCCGGTTGAACTACCGGGAAAATTCGTGACCGCAGAGGCAAAAATATCTTCCGGCGGCGAACAAACGAAAATATTGAAGTTGGGACGGCCTTTTATGAGCCACATGGTGCTTCAGCAAAAAAAATCCATTCCGGTCTGGGGCAGTGCAGAGCCGAATGAATCCGTGACTGTTCAGATCGGTTCCCAGACCAAGATTGGACACCCTTCTGCCAACGGTTCGTGGCGTGTTGTCCTGGATCCGATGGTTCCAGGCAGTCCATTGAAGATGACCATAAAGGCTTCCGGTGGGGCAAGGATCATTTTGGAGGATATCCTGGTGGGCGAAGTCTGGCTTTGTGCCGGGCAATCGAACATGGAATTCAAACTCAGTCAGGCCCAAGGAGGGAAGGAGGCCGTGTTGAGTTCCAATCATCCTGAGATCCGGCTTTTTAACCTTACCGGGATTGTCAGGCCCGATCCGGTTGCCTGGGATCAGGTAGCGCTGGAGCGCATCAACCGCAAGGATTTTTTTGAGGGGAAATGGGAAGCTTGTTCCCCGGAGTCGAGCGCAAATTTTTCTGCCATTGGCTATTTTTTCGGAGCCACCTTAGCTGCAAGCCGGGCTGTCCCGGTAGGTTTGATTGAGTTGGCTGTTGGAGGTGCGCCTGCAGAGTCTTTTGTTTCGCGGGAACGATTGGAAAAGGATACGATCCTGAAGAAAATATTGAGCAACTGGAAAAGCAACGAACTGGTAATGTCCTGGTGCAGGGAACGGGCAGCCCAAAATCTGGCCAATTCAGTTGATCCGCAGCAGCGCCATCCCTTTGAGCCGGCGTACCTTTATGAATCCGGAATCTCATTGTTGGCAGGTTTCCCAATCAGGGGGGTGATCTGGTACCAGGGTGAATCCAATGCGCACAATGCCGGCCTGTATGAATTGCTTCTTCCGGCATTGGTGGACAGCTGGAGGAAAGGATGGAAGTCGGGCAAACTGCCTTTCTATTTTGCCCAACTGTCGGGGATGGAACGAAAAGAATGGCCCGAGTTCCGTGATACCCAGCGCAGAATTTCCAAATCCCTTTCCAACACCGGAATGGTGATCACTTTTGACCTGGGCGATTCCCTAAATGTGCATCCAACCAGGAAAAAAGAGATTGGTGTACGATTCGCAGCCTTGGCCCGGCACGAACTCTATGGCGAGACAAAGGCTCCGAGGAGTCCCGAGTTGAAAAAACTTGAATGGATGAAAGACCAGCTCATCCTTACTTTTAATTTTTCGGACGCATTGAAAACCACGGATGGTGCTGTTGTGAGGGAAATTGAAGTTGCCGGAGCGGATGGCAATTTCATCCCAGTTCTGGTTGGGATCTTTAAAAATAAATTGATGGTAGAAACGAAAGGATTGGATCCGAAAATAATCAGGTATGGCTGGAGGCCCTTTTCCAGAGGAAATCTGGTCAATGAAGCCAATCTTCCGGTATCGACTTTTAAATATTTCATTGAAAAATAAATTGACTTGGGTGCAGGGTGTTGTTCTGAATCAACGGAATATACCGAAGTACGCAAGGGAAGAAATAACAATAAAAATAGTATCATGGAACGATTTGAAGGATTGATTGCTGCCCCGTTTGCACCCATGAGTGCCAATGGTGAAGTAATGTATGATCGCATTGAAAGTTATTACGACCTGCTGGAAAAAAACGGGGTGGTCGGTGCATTTATCAATGGCTCCACGGGAGAAGGGGTATCACTCACCCAAAAAGAGAAGATGCGAATTGTGGAGGAGTGGACCAGTTGTGCCAAAGAGAAGAAAAGCCTCAAGGTAATCACCCTGGTTGGGGGAACCTCCTACAGCGAGTGCATAGAGAATGCGCTGCACTCCAGGGAGCAGGGTATCGACGCGATCGCCTTGCTGGCACCCTATTATTTCAAGCCTGCTACCGCGAAACAATTGGCCGAATTTGTCTCTGTAGTGGCAGAAAAGGTTCCCGACTTGCCGGTCTATTTTTACCATATTCCCGTACTATCGGGATGCAATGTGGCCATGATTGACTTTCTGAAGGAGTGCGATTCATACATTCCGAATTTAGCGGGGATCAAATATACCCACGAAGATTTCATGGATTTCCTGAGTTGTACCCATTTTATGAACGGCAAATACGAGATGATGTGGGGACGAGATGAGAACATGCTTTCGGCCTTGATCCTGGGAACCCGCAGTGCGGTCGGAAGTACCTTCAACTACGCGGCTCCAGTATATCTGAATATGATAAATGCTTTCGATTCCGGTGATTTTGATGCTGCCCGGAAACTGCAGCAACAATCCATCGACATGATCCGGCTTCTTGGTAAATACGGTGGCATTTCGGTAGGGAAAGCCTACATGCGGTACATCGGTTTTGACTGTGGTCAATTCAGGTCTCCTGTAAAAAACATGGGTCATGACAAATACGAAAAATTCAGGGAAGATGTCAAAGAACTTGAAATGGAACAACTTTTCTCGAAAATATAATTTCTTACCAGGAAGGCTGTTGGCGATGGTCTCACTTCCATTGATGCTCGGCTGTCATACAAAAATGAACATGGATTGGAAAATTGTTCCGCCCATACCTCCCCGGAAGGGGATGAACACCCAGTTTGGAATGGCCGGACCGGTTTCGGGGGCAGATGGCAACTTCGTACTGGTATCCGGTGGAGCCAACTTTGAGAACGGGCTTCCCTGGCAAGGAGGTATCAAAAGATACCACGATGAGATCTTCCTGCTGGAAGCAAAAAGTGACGGAACATTTTCCTGGAAGGAAGGGGAACAGCGACTTCCCTTTGCGATGGCCTATGTGGCTTGTGTCCCATTGGAAAAAGGTTTCGTGGGGATTGGCGGAGAGACGGATCACGGTGTCTTAAACAAGGTGATCCGCTACACTTTTGCAGACGGAAACGTGCAGATGGAAACACTTCCAGAGCTGCCGGTTGCGGTTACCTCAGCATCAGGAGTGCGGATCGGACAAACGATCTATGTGATGGGTGGATTGGATTCCAAAAGCGCAACGAATGGATTCTACTGTCTGGAACTGAACCAACTCTCAAAGGGTTGGAGCCGGCTTCCAGGCCTGCCGGTAGGTTGTTCCCACGCTGTGGCAGTGGCTCAGTCGGACGGGAAGGAGGAGGCCATCTACCTTTTTGGCGGAAGAAGCAAAACAGGGGAACTAACGCAATTCTTCAGTTCCGTCTGGAAATACGAACCGACCTCTGCCAAATGGCAACAGGAAGGTGAAATCTTGCTCGATGGGCAGGTTCTCACTTTGGCCGCCGGGACCGGATTTGCCCTTGGAAAATCACGGATCGTGCTCTTGGGAGGTGACAGAGGTATCCTGTTCAACAAAACAGAAAGGTTCAATCTGGATATTGAAAATCAGAAGGAAGGATCAGGAAAAGATAGCTTGGTGAGGCAAAAGGGGGATTTCCTGATGCGTCATCCAGGTTTCTCCAGACAAATCCTGGTTTATGAAACTGAATCGAAAAGCTGGAAGCATGCCGGGGAGATGGAAGGTGATTCGCCAGCCACCACCGTTGTCTTTCCCTGGAAAAACAAATTTGTCGTACCTTCCGGGGAAGTTAGACCCGGCGTGAGAACCGACAAGGTGATTTTGGTAGAGCCCTGATGGACCGGGTAGACGGGGTAGAAAAGTGAAGAGTGAAGAGTGAAAAGTGAAGAGTTGAGAACTGAGAGTTGAGAGTGGCACCGGTAGAGACGTTGCATGCAACGTCTTGAAAACCAGGAATAGGATGATGAATCTGTAGGGGTAGCCCTTCATGGCTACCCAAAAAAATTTAACAACCTATTCCCATCATTGGCATCCATCCAATATCGAAATTCCAAAACCAAAAATAACAACACCATGGAAAAAGATCTTAAAAAATTGGCAGAACAGTACAAAAGTGAGCTTCTGGAAAATGTCATTCCATTTTGGATGGTCAATTCTCCCGACCAGGAATATGGCGGTTATTTTACCTGCCTCGACCGGGATGGAAAAGTATTTGATACCGATAAGTTTGTATGGCTGCAGGGAAGGGAGGTCTGGATGTTCTCCTCCCTGTACAACAAGGTTGAAAAGCGAGCAGAATGGCTGGAAATGGCCATACAGGGGGCTCAATTCCTGCTGGACCATGGCCGTGATAAGAATGGGGACTGGTATTTTTCGCTCGACAGACAAGGAGCACCGCTCATTGAGGCATACAATATTTTTTCGGATTGCTTCGCTACGATGGCTTTTGGCCAACTTTCGATCGCTACGGGCAAGGAGGAATATGCCCTCATAGCGAAGACGACTTTTGAGAACGTACTGAAAAGAAGTGAAAATCCAAAAGGAAAATATAGCAAGGCTGTGTCAGGAACGCGCTCCCTGAAAGGGTTTTCCCTCCCGATGATTCTCTGCAACCTCTCCCTCGAAATAGAACATCTTCTGCCCAAGGAGATGGTGAAAAGCACCATTGAAAAGTGTCTGAACGAAGTGATGGAGGTATTCTACGAACCGGAGAGTGGTCTGATCCTCGAGAATGTCCATCCTGACGGAAATTTTTCAGACTCTTTTGAGGGGCGCTTGCTCAATCCGGGTCACGCGATTGAGGCCATGTGGTTTGTGATGGATCTCTCAGTCAGGTTACAAAGGCCAGAACTGGCCGATAAGGCGGTCAAAATAGTCTTGAATACCCTGAAGTACGGTTGGGATCAGGAGTTTGGCGGCATCTACTATTTTCTTGATTTCAAAGGATATCCGCCCCAGCAGCTGGAGTGGGACCAGAAACTATGGTGGGTACACATCGAGACGTTGATCAGCCTGATCAAGGGATACGCCCTGACAGGGAATCCCGAGTGTTTGGAATGGTTTGAAAAGGTACATGACTATACCTGGTCGCATTTCCCTGATCCGGGGAGAGGAGAATGGTTCGGTTACCTGAACCGCAGGGGAGAGGTGTTGCTGCCTCTGAAAGGTGGAAAATGGAAAGGCTGTTTTCATGTGCCTCGCGGCCTGTTCCAGGTTTGGAAAACACTTGAGTCATTGGATATATGATCCGCACGGTGGAAGGTTCCAATTTGATTCATTCCAAAATTGGGATTCGTTTGGCAGGAATAAAGCGCTTATTCGTATATTTGGATTTTAGGATCCTATTACACAGTGGACCAAGGACCAGGATCATTGCTTTTAACTGCTATAACTAAAAACATATCAATTTAATGACACAGGCACAGTACAAAAAAATCTATCCCTGGGTAGTAGTTGCGTTGCTTTGGATGGTCGCCATGCTGAATTACATGGACCGCCAAATGCTCTCTACCATGAAAGTGGCGATGATGGGAGACATTCACGAACTGGAAAAGGCCGAGAACTTCGGAAGGCTGATGGCCATTTTCCTTTGGATCTATGCGATCATGAGCCCGATGGCAGGATTGATCGCCGACCGTGTCAACAGAAAATGGCTGATCGTCGGTAGTCTGGCGGTTTGGTCGACAGTGACCATGGCCATGGGCTACTCCACCAGTTTTGATCAACTTTATGCCCTGCGTGCCCTGATGGGAGTAAGCGAAGCATTGTACATCCCGGCGGGATTGGCCTTGATTGCCGACTACCACCGCGGGCCGACAAGATCGCTGGCCATCGGAATCCATCTGTCGGGTCTTTATCTCGGTCAGGCTCTGGGTGGTTTTGGTGCCACCGTGGCGCACTCCTATTCGTGGCAACAGGCTTTTCACCTTTTCGGACTGATCGGCATCTGTTACAGCCTGGTGCTCGTAATATTCCTGAAAGACGAACGGGTAAAGGCCATTGATCACAAGAGAGCAACTTTTGCAGAAGGAATCAAATCCGTAAAAAATAGCCTGGGAATGATTTTTGGAACCATTAGTTTCTGGGTCGTGCTCTTTTATTTCACGGCGCCCAGTTTCCCGGGATGGGCGGTCAAGAGCTGGATGCCAACCCTTTTTTCGCAAACGCTGGGAATTGACATGTCCATCGCCGGACCGATGGCCACCATCACCATTGCAGGCTCTTCGCTGATAAGTGTGATTCTTGGTGGAATTCTGGCTGATCGCTGGATGAACTTCAACATCAAGGGAAGGATTTACACCGGCGTGATTGGTTTGAGCATGATGGTGCCAGCCTTACTTTTCCTGGGATATGGTACCGGCTATTTCGGCGTCATCGGTGGTGCCGTACTATTTGGCCTGGGCTTCGGAATGTTTGACACCAACAGCATGCCGATTCTGTGTCAGTTTGTTTCACCTCGCCATCGCGCAGCCGCCTATGGACTGATGAACATGGCGGGTATCTCGGCAGGAGCAGTCATTACCGTCTTTCTTGGAAAATCGACGGATGCAGGCAGCCTGGGTCACGATGTAGCCTTGCTTGGTATACCAGTTGTTGCGGCGATTATCTTGCAGTTGACGGTGTTGAAGCCTAAGTTCGCGGATAAGATCGAAGATTGAAAAGACCATTTTCGATTTTGGGCGGGAGCTAACGATATTTGTTCGGATTGTCAGTTTTTCACAAAGAACATTAAGAATTCCTAAATTGGTTCAAAGGCTCAGAAAGTTCTCTTATTTTCAAATTTTCAAATTTTCAAATTCTTATACCATGCGTCAGCTTATTTTCCTCCTTCTTCTGTTTTTATCCGTCAGCTCTTTTGGACAAACCTCCAAGTTCGGAACTTATTACGACCAGCGCAAATCCCTCTTTGAGCTACTTCCGGAAACTAAAAATGAGGTGATCTTCCTGGGAAACAGCATTACCGATGGTGGAGAGTGGTGTGAACTGCTTCAGAATCCGCACGCCAAAAACCGTGGCATCAGCGGTGATACCAGCGAAGGAGTGCTCTTCCGTTTGTATCAGGTTACCCGGGCACAACCTGCCAAGGTGTTTTTACTGATCGGGATCAACGACCTGTCCAAAAATGTCGCTCCGGATACGGTTTATGTGCACATTTGCAGGATCGTCTCTTCCATCCGGACGAAATCACCTAAAACCAAAGTCTATGTTCAAAGTATCTTTCCCGTAAACAATACTTTCCCGACTTTTGGTTCCCACACCAGCAGGACTCCCCAGGTGAAAGAGCTCAATGAGCGGCTGAAGACCATCTGTCCCAAATTGGGGGCTACTTATGTGGATGTCTTCAGCGAACTCAAAAATCCCAACGATGACCTGCTGAATCCAATGTACACCAACGATGGACTCCATTTGCTGGGCGAAGGTTACAAGGTATGGATGAAGGTCATCAAGCCCTATTTGTAGATAGATACCTCCTCAAAAGCAAAAGGGTTCGAAATAAAATTTCTAACCCCTTTGCTTTTTTGCTCCTTCATTTCAGGAGGAGTATGCCCGTTTTTGGGGATCAATTCAGCGGAGCGCAGGTAAATTTGGCATCGAAGGCCAGCTTGGCCGTGAGGGAAAGCGGCGCATTGTTGGTGGTGCCGGTGATGGTAATGGTCAGAGCCCTGTCGCTTACAAGCTTCGCTTCAACCAAATTGAATTGGGACTGCACGGCAGCCGAAATGGTGGGAGAAAAAGGATTGTTGAGGGTGGCGCCAATGTTGGCGATCGAAAAAACAGGACCTGTGATGCCGGTGACAGCCAAATCAAGTGTTAAAACCTGATCGGAACCGGTTAATGTAGCGATCGTAACGGTTACACCTCTCAAATCAACGGATTTGATCTTGTTGATGTAGGAAGTCATATCAACGTTATCTGCCACCTGCAGTACTTTTGTCGCGGTAAAACTATAAAAGGTTACCGCCTTGTCGTTCAGATTTGCACTTTTGACCGAGGCCACGGTAATGGGAACATCTACTTGCAAATTGGTGGTGACTGGCACCGTGATGGCATCCTTAATCGCACTGCACGAGGAGAGGATCAACAAAATAATGCCAAATAATAAAGAGGTCTTACTCATGGTATTTAATTTAGATAGGTTAATTACAACGATTTATGGCTGTTGACACACAAACAGTTATGATAATATTTGTTTAAAATTAGTAACAAATAAATGATTTTGTTCCTTTTTCAGGGAAATTATTTTGTTCAATAGGAACGCGCCGGCATAAATTTTGTAAAAATTCATTCCAGTCAAGAATGGGATATCTTTGGTCGAAGGCTGGGAGGATCAGGAATTGAAATTACCGGTGTCTATCCATTCATTTTTGAGCAGCGACCACCAATCTATGGCCAAACCTTTCAGAATGTATTCGTACGGAATCCAGCCATATCCGTTTTCTCCCCAATCGCTTCCCCACGAATTTTTAATCCGGATGGCACCCACGGTCTCTTTCGAGCCGGGGGCTTGATTTTTGATTTTTATCCTGTCATCATAACCTGCAGCCACGACGGCGTGTCCTCCCTCCAACTTTTCTCCCTTCCCGGGGAAAGGGATCATCCCGTTGTTGGCAGTAGATTGATTGATGGACTGATAAACGGTAAATCCAAACATCATTGGAAGGGCGGTAGCCAGACTTTGCCTGATGCTGGTTAGAAGGGATTCGGAGGAAGTTCCCGGCGGGTCAAGCCGATAATAGGTGACTGCCTGGTAATTTTGGGCATAGGCATAACAAAATGGAGTCGGCTCACTGTCATACGCTGCTTCGTTGTAAGGCCAGTACTCCTCCGGTGGGGCACCAAAAAGAACCATGGCACCCATGATGCTACGTAAAAATGCTCCGCTGTCGCCTGTTTGATGCAGTAAATTGCGGGCAGTTTTGTAGAGGAATAACCTGGATGGCTCGAGGTACTTTCCGTATGCCCGGTTCTCGAAATACTCCACCAGACTTGCTGCGGCGTTGGCCGTACAGGACCCCAGGTTACCCTGGTCTTTCGCAGGAGAAAACCAATTGGTCAAATCTATGGAAACAGGCAGGGCACTGCCCGTTTTTCCGGCGGGATTCAAATGAGTTTTCATCTGTCTTACGGAGGCTCTCTCACCCAGCCTCGCCAGACGGGCGGAAATTTCATCATCTTCGGAGGTCTTGTCCCTGAAATCGGGCCAGTCGGGTATCCAGCCCAACTTGGAAGAAAGGTTCAAATTTTCCATCATGTAAGGGATTTAAATTCTGTAAATTTGCTGGGACCAAATGGATTACTGAATCCTATAAATATAATAAAAAAATTCGTAATGACTACATATACAGACAGATACTTTGAGGTGAGCAAACAGAGTCTTTTATTCAGTATCCTTTTATTTGGTATTATGTTATATGCTGGCAGGGTGAATGCGCAACCAGCAGCAACATGGAACATTCCATCCAATGGCAACAGTTTTCTGGTCCAAGTTCCTTCAAGGACGGGAGATAGAATGGAGGAATGGCAATCGAACGACCAGCATTACCTGTTTTTTTTCTGGACGGACCGCTCGTGCATCGTGGATCTTTCGCTGAATCTTTCCGTGGCGATGGGAAAATCACTGTTGAATGTTTCGTCAGAAACCAAAGCATTTAATGTAAAGGTAAGTGGGAATGTGTCTCACCTGGTGAGGGTCGGAAAGGTTAGGCTGGATAAGGGTTATCACAGAATAGAGCTTCGTGGGATAACCAAATCGGGATCTACCTATGCAAATGTGGCCGAACTGAAATTGCGATCTAAAACAGATAAACTAGATGTTAATTATGTAAAAGACAATGTGGACAACAGGTTCTATTGGGGGAGGCGTGGTCCTTCCGTTCACCTCAATTATGAGCTGCCAGCCGGCGCGGAGGCGGAATATTTTTACAACGAACTAACGGTTCCGGTCGGTCAGGATCCAGAGGGCTCCTATTTTATGGCCACCGGTTTTGGAGAGGGATATTTTGGGATGCAGGTCAATGGTCCGGAGGAGAGAAGGGTGCTATTCTCCGTTTGGAGTCCTTACCACACCGACCGACCGGCAGAGATCCCGGAGTCGGAAAGGATCGTTTTACTGAAAAAAGGAGAGGGTGTCCATGCCGGTGAATTTGGAGACGAGGGTTCAGGTGGTCAAAGTTACCTGAAAACCAACTGGAAAGCTGGAAAAACCTATGGCTTCCTCTTGAAAGGAACTCCTGACGGGGAGGGGAATACGGTTTACACGGCCTGGTTCTATGATCCGGACGCTGGAAACCGGCAGTTGATTGCCAGTTTCAAGCGACCAAAAACGGATCATTATCTTTCCAGGTTACATTCTTTTCTCGAAAATTTCGAAGATCAGAATGGCTATTTGGGAAGGAAATGTCTGTATTCAAATACCTGGTGCATGGACAAAAACGGTCATGTGTTTCCGCTCACGAAGGCCCGTTTTACCGGTGATGACATTGCCAAAAGAGGTTACCGCCTCGATTACGAGGGCGGAACAGAAAAGAATGCCTTCTATCTGCGAAACGGAGGCTTCTTTAACAATTCCGGATGTACGCTACAATCCAGTCTCCAACTTCAGAGGTAGAAAGGGCTTTAGACTTGTCGTCCGTCAGATCTTCTGTCACCGCGCCGGCTTCCAGGGAGGCCTCTACGGCTTTCCTGATAAGGGCAGACTCTTTGTCCAGCTTGTAGGCATATTCGAACATCATCGCCGCAGAAAGGATGGTCGCGCAGGGATTGGCGATATTCTTGCCTGCTGCCTGCGGATAGGAGCCGTGGATGGGTTCGAAGACGGAAGTGTGGATTCCGATGGAGGCAGAGGGCAACATTCCCAGAGAACCAGCAATGACGCTCGCCTCGTCGGTCAGGATGTCACCAAAAAGATTTTCGGTCACCATCACGTCGAAGCGTTTTGGCCATTGGATGATCTGCATGGCTGCATTGTCGACGAACATATAATCTACGACAACTTCAGGATAAAGAGGCTCCATCTCCTTGGAGATTTGCCGCCAAAGGCGGGAAGTTGCCAGTACGTTGGCTTTATCGACCACCGTCAATCTCTTTTTGCGCTTCATGGCAAATTCGAACGAAAGTTTCAGGATGCGTTCCACTTCCATCCGGGTATAGATGCAGGTATCGTAGGCGGTGTCACCATTTTCGCTGCGGCCTTGCGGCTGGCCGAAATAGAGTCCGCCTGTAAGCTCACGGATGGTCACGAAATCGGCACCTTCGACGCGTTCGGTCTTCAGGGGAGATTTGTCGAGCAAGGAAGGGAAGATGATCAGCGGGCGAATGTTGGCATAGAGTCCAAGTTTCTTGCGCATAGCAAGTAATCCCTGTTCGGGGCGAACTTTTGCGGAGGGATCGTTGTCAAACCTGGGATGGCCGATGGCTCCGAAAAGAACGGCATCCGACTGCATGCAGAGTTCGTGCGTCTCATCGGGGTAGGGATTGCCGGTTGCATCGATGGCTACAGCACCAACCAGAGCCTCTTTGGTATTCAGTTTGTGTCCAAACTTCTCTGCAACAGCCGCAGTCACTCTAAGGGCTTGTGCAACAATCTCAGGCCCGATTCCGTCTCCGGCCAAAACAGCAATGTTTAAATTCATGTATTGTAATTTTAAAAAGAAATTGTCAATAGACTTGTCCGTCGCTTTCGATGATGTTCAACATCTTGATGGTTGCCTTGATGGCAGCGGCCGTCTGATCGGGATCGAGTCCACGGGTCTTGAATTCGCGTCCAAGTTCCCAGGTAATCAGCGTTTCAACGAGTGCATCCGTCTTTCCTCCCGGAGGAATCGTGACGGTATAGTTGACGAGCGAAGGAAGCTGCTTGTGCAATTTGTGATAGATCTTTTGCAGGGCATTCATAAATGCATCATACTGTCCGTCGCCGGATCCTGCTTCTTCGAAGAGTTCGCCGTTCAGCTCGATGCAGACAGTGGCCATTGGCCTGAGTCCCAAGGCGTGGGAGATGGCGTAATTTTTCAGGGTGATTTTCTCAAAAATGGATTCACTCTTCAGCACATCGGAGAGGATGTAGGGTAAATCTTCGGAAGTAACCGTCTCTTTTTTGTCGGCCAGTTCGATCACCTTGTCAGTTACTCTTTTCAGGTTTTCAGGATCGAGGCGGATACCCATCTCCTCCAGGTTTTTGGCGATGTTGGCTTTGCCGGAAGTTTTGCCGAGGGCATATTTCCGGGTACGGCCAAAACGTTCCGGAAGTAAATCGTTGTAATACAGATTGTCCTTGTTATCGCCGTCGGCGTGAATCCCGCTACATTGGGTAAAGACATTTTCGCCAATGATCGGCTTGTTACCCGATATGTGTATTCCTGAGAAGGTCTCCACCAACCGGCTGACCATGTTCAGCTTGTGCTCGTTGATGGAATTAGGCATCTTCAGATGGTCGTTCATGAAGGCCACAACGCTCGAAAGTGGAGCATTTCCTGCCCTTTCGCCCAAACCGTTGATGGTGGTGTGGATGGTCCTGATACCTGCACGCAAAGCTGCATCGACGTTGGCCACGGCCAGGTCGTAGTCGTTGTGTGCATGGAAATCGAAATGGAGGGTCGGAAAGTCGCGCAGCATCGTTGAACAGAACTCGAAAGTCTCGGATGGATTGAGGATGCCGAGGGTATCTGGAAGCATCAGCCTTTTGATGGGTTCGTTTTTCAATCCTTCCAGCATAAAATGGACATATTCCGGAGAGTTGCGCATCCCGTTTGACCAGTCTTCTAGGTAGAGGTTCACGGTGATATTCATCTCCTGAGCACGGGCAATGGATTTTTTGAGATCGGCCAGGTGTTGTTCCGGACTCTTTTTCAGTTGTTGCGTGACATGGCGGAGCGACCCCTTTCCCAGCAGGTTGATGACCTTCCCTCCCGCCTTGGCGATCCAATCCAGGGAGGTATTTCCGTCGACAAACCCAAGAATTTCAATTTTGTCGTGGTATGGAGTCCCAAGGGCCCACTCCATCACTTTTTTGGCTCCCAGCATCTCCCCGTCAGAAACCCGGGCGGATGCAATTTCGAGGTAGTCGACTTTGACCTCTTCCAGGAGGATTTTGGCGATGTTTAGCTTTTCGGCATCTGAAAAAGAAACGCCTGAGGTCTGTTCTCCATCCCTCAGGGTCGTATCCATGATGTAAACTTTGTCTTTCACTCGTAAATCGTGTTGTGATATTTTTGAATATCAATAAGTATCCATTTTACCAGCAGGTGCAATTACACGTGGTTGGCTGTATTATACCCGGCTGTTCTCAAATGCGGTAATCTCATTCTTCAGACTTAGCAGGTAATCGATGTCGTCGTATCCTTTCAGCAGACACTCCTTTTTGTAGGGATTGATATCAAACTGGAGTTCTGTCGATTTGTTGATGTTACGGATCGCTTGTTTTTCCAGATCTACCTCAAAGGCAGCCGTTGGATCTTTTTCAATGGTGTCGAACATCTCAAACAGGAATTCTTCCGTCACCTGAATGGGAAGCAACCCGTTGTTCAGCACGTTACCCTTGAAAATATCTGCAAAAAAGCTGGAAACCACCACCCTGAAACCATAATCATACACCGACCACGCAGCATGTTCGCGGCTGGATCCGCTGCCGAAATTCTTTCCTGCGACCAGAATGGTGCCCGAATATTTTGGATTGTTCAATACGAAATCCGGATTGGGTGTGCCGTCTTTGCGGTAGCGCCAGTCGCGGAAAAGGTTATCCCCAAATCCTTTGCGCTCGACTGCCTTCAGAAATCGAGCCGGAATGATCTGGTCGGTATCCACATTCTCTATCGGAAGCGGAACTGCGGAACTTACTATTTTGATGAATTTTTCAATCATTTCTTTTAATTTGAAAATGAGATGGTATGAAGATGCGAGTGTAAGAGGGTGAGCTTTGAGATTGAAGCGTATTGAGTCTGTCTGGGGACTGTTCCCCGATTTTCTCATCTTCCCATCTTCTCACACGCTTATATTCCATAAAAATCAATCGCGAGGATCAGAAATTACCCCATTCACCGCCGCAGCTGCTGCCATCAGCGGACTTGCCAGCAGGGTGCGGGCACCAGGTCCCTGGCGTCCTTCGAAGTTGCGGTTGGAGGTAGAGACGGCGTATTTTCCTTCCGGGATCTTGTCGTCGTTCATGGCCAGGCAGGCAGAGCATCCGGGTTGACGGAGGGCAAATCCGGCCGATTCCATGATCTCCACCAGACCTTCCTCGCGGATCTGCTGTTCCACTTGTTTGGATCCCGGAACAATCCAGGCAGTTACCCAGGAAGCTTTCTTTTTCCCCTTGATGTAATCTGCGAAGAGTCTGAAATCCTCGATCCTGCCGTTTGTACAACTTCCGATGAAGACATAGTCAATTTTTTTGCCTTTTAGCTTTTCACCAGGATGGAACCCCATGTACTCGAGCGACTTCAGAAAGGTTGCCTTGTCGCTGCCTGCCAGTTCATCCCCGGTAGGAATGGAACCTTCAACCCCAACACCCATTCCGGGATTGGTACCGTAAGTGATCATCGGGGTGATGTCGACAGCATCGAAGGTGTATTCAGTATCAAAAACTGCGTCGTCGTCTGTTTTGAGTTTCTTCCACTCAGCCAGTTTCTTGTCCCAGGCGGCACCTTTGGGGGCCTCTTCCCGACCCTTGAGGTAGGCAAATGTGGTTTCGTCTGGTGCGATCATGCCCCCTCTTGCACCACACTCGATGCTCATGTTACACAAGGTCATTCTGGCCTCCATCGAGAGGTCACGGATGGCGGATCCGGCGAATTCCACGAAGTGACCGGTTCCACCTGAAGTGGAAATTTTAGAGATCACGTAGAGGGCGATGTCTTTGGAAGTAACATTTTGGGCCAGTTTGCCTTCTACATTGATCCTCATTTTTTTCGGTTTTGGCTGGAGGATACATTGGCTCGCAAATACCATTTCCACTTCACTGGTACCTATTCCGAAGGCTATAGCTCCGAAGGCTCCGTGCGTAGAGGTATGGCTGTCACCACAGACAATGGTCATTCCAGGCTGGGTGATGCCGAGTTCTGGTCCGATGATGTGCACGATGCCATGCCATTTGTGGCTCAGTCCATACATGGGAATCTTGTGGCGTTCACAATTGGCCGTCAGCGTCTCTACCTGTTTACGGGAGAGCTCCTCCCGGATGGGCAGATGCTGTTCGATGGTAGGCACGTTGTGATCGGGAGTGGCAACCGTATTTTGGGGGCGGAAGAGGGGTAATCCTCTTCCTTCCAAACCGGAGAAGGCAACCGGACTCGTTACTTCATGGATAAAATGTCTGTCGATGTAAAGAACGGAAGGTCCGCCTTCAATCTTGTTCACCACATGGGCATCCCAGATTTTATCAAATAATGTTGTTGGTTCCAAAATAGTAATATTAATTATTTACGATTTTTGATTTTCGATTCGGGCTCAGAACTTGTCGAAGCGTTCAAATAGATATTTTAAAAAACTCTCAACTCTCAGTTCTCAACTCTCAACTTTTCTTTACGTCAGAAGCCATTTCACTGTTTCCGATTTTGTTGATTGCATCTATAAATGCTTCAACTGAAGCAGTAATGATGTCGGTATTGGCACCAAAACCATTGAAAATATTTCCTTCGTATTCGACCTGCATGTGCACCTTGCCAATGTCGTCACTTCCCTTGTTGATGGCCTGAATCAGAAATTCTTGAAGGGTCACCTTCCGGTGGATGATGGCCTTGACGGCCTTGATGGCGGCATCGACAGGACCGTTCCCGGATTCCGTAGCCGTAAATTTCTCCCCGGCAATGTCGAGACACAAGGTAGCCATGGGAACCAGGTTTTTCCCGGTTACCACCTGCAGGAAGTCGAGTTTAATGCGGCGTTCCCCGTGTCCGTGTTCTCCTACCAAAACCAGCAGATCGTCCTCCTTGATGTCTTTCTTTTTGTCGGCCAATACGAGGAAGTCCTGATACACTTCATCCAGTTTTCCTTTGCCCAGTTTGACGCCCAGCATATCCAGGTGGTGCTTCAAAGCAGCTCGTCCACTCCTGGCAGTCAGAACGATGGAGGATTCGTTGATGCCAACTTCAACCGGATCGATGATCTCATAATTCTCGCGGTTCTTCAGTACCCCATCCTGGTGGATACCGCTGGAGTGGGCGAAGGCATTTCTTCCCACGATGGCCTTGTTGGGCTGCACCGGCATGTTCATCAGGCTGGAGACCAGTTTGCTGGTCTTGTAGATGTTCTTGGTGTTGATGTTGGTCTGGAGATCCAGCTCCTTGTGGGAACGAAGAATCATCACTACCTCTTCCAGCGAAGTATTTCCAGCCCGCTCACCTATGCCGTTGATGGTCACCTCGACCTGGCGGGCACCGTTCATCAATCCGGCAATGGTATTGGCGGTGGCCATACCCAGGTCGTTGTGGCAGTGGGTGGAGATGATGGCTTTGTGAATGTTCGGAACATTCTCCATCAGGAATTTGATCTTTTGACCAAAATCATAGGGCAAACAATATCCTGTGGTATCCGGAATGTTGACGACTGTTGCACCAGCTTTGATGACCGCTTCGACCACCCTTGCGAGGTAGACGTTATCGGAGCGGCCCGCATCTTCGGCATAGAATTCAACATCTTCCACAAATCGTTTGGCATATTTTACTGCCGCAACTGCCCTTTCCAGGATTTCGTCCGGATTGGAGTTCAGTTTGGATACTATGTGGTAGGGCGAGGTGCCTATACCCGTGTGAATACGTCCTCGTTTGGCATATTTCAGCGATTCAGCCGCAACTTCAATATCCTTTTCCACGGCGCGTGTAAGCGCACAAATGGTTGGCCAAGTGACCGCCTTGGAGATTTCTACCACCGATTTGAAGTCGCCCGGACTGGATATTGGAAAGCCAGCCTCGATCACGTCGACACCCAGTTGTTCCAGTACCTTGGCCACCTCGATCTTTTCGATCGTATTCAGCTGGCAGCCAGGAACCTGTTCGCCGTCGCGCAGGGTGGTGTCAAAAATATATACTCTGTTGTCCATGTTTTATAATAATAAACAGTTAAATCAACGTTGTGGAACCAAAGCGATTAGCTGTTAGCCTTTAGTCTTTTCCTGGTCTCCCAGTCTTAAAGTCTTACAGTCCTAAAGTCTTCCCATCTTAATTATTCTCCGGTCTCAGTTTTCGGACAGCAGCACCGGCACGCCACATTTCTGATTCGCGCAGCTCTTTCAGTTCCTCTTCCAGTTTAACGCGATAGTCGTCCTTGCTGTTGGAGTCGATCGAGCGTTGTGCTTCATTGCCGGCAGCAACTTCGTTGTACAGGTCTGTGAATACGGGCAACGAGGCATCCCTGAATTTTTTCCACCAGTCCAAAGCTCCGCGTTGTGCTGTAGTTGAACAGTTGGCATACATCCAGTCCATTCCGTTTTCTGCTACCAGTGGCATCAGGCTTTGGGTGAGTTCTTCTACCGTTTCGTTGAAGGCTTCGGAAGGGGAGTGTCCGTTTTTGCGGAGTACTTCATATTGTGCAGCAAAAATTCCCTGGATGGCTCCCATTAGTGTTCCGCGTTCTCCGGTAAGGTCTGAATAAACCTCTTTCTTGAAGGTGGTTTCGAAAAGATAACCAGATCCAACTCCGATACCCAGTGCGACGACCCTGTCCCAGGCTTTTCCTGTCGCATCCTGGAAGATGGCGTAGCTGGAGTTCAAGCCACGTCCCTGCAAAAACATTCTGCGGAGGCTGGTTCCCGATCCTTTGGGTGCAACGAGAATCACATCCACATCTGCAGGAGGTACGATGCCTGTCCGTTCCTTGTAGGTGATTCCGAATCCGTGGGAGAAGTAGAGTGCTTTTCCCACTGTCAGGTGTTTCTGTACCGTTGGCCAAAGGGTAATCTGGCCAGCATCGGATAGGAGAAACTGAATGATGGTGCCTCTTTCGCAGGCCTCTTCGATTTCAAAAAGTGTTTCACCGGGAACCCAACCGTCTGCAACTGCCTTGTCCCAGGTTTTGGATGCCTTGCGCTGACCAATGATCACATTGAAACCATTGTCGCGGAGGTTGAGTGATTGTCCCGGACCCTGAACCCCATATCCAATGATGGCGATGGTGTCATTTTTCAATACTTCCTGTGCTTTTGCCAATGGAAACTCTTCGCGGGTTACCACATTCTCTTCTGTTCCTCCAAAAATAATTTTAGCCATTTGTTGTGTGTTTTAAAAGGTAATTTAGTTTTATTTTTTAGTATTTTAAATACTTCAAGTGCTTAGAATACTTCGAGTTGAGGAGATCTTTTTTTTAATTCTAAGTACTCCAAACTCCTAGTACTCCAATCTTATTTAATCTTCGCTTCCATTTTCGCAAACAGGGCGTCCCTTTCACGCAAGAATTCCGAGAGTCTTTCGATGGGGGAGCGGGTGATGGCGATCCGTCCCGAACGGATGAACTGCAAAACCCCAAATTGGTTCAGACCGTCGAACAAGGCCTGGGTCTCTTCCTTGTGACCCGTTTTTTCGATGACAGTATACTCCTTGGTGATTTCCAGAATTCTTGCATTGTGACTTCTGATCATCTTCTCAATCTGATCACTGTCCATCAACGCCTGGGTGGGCACCTTGTAAAGCGCGATCTCTTGAAAGATCATCTCGTCGTTGGTGTGGTAAAATGCCTTCAATACTTCGATCAGTTTTTCGATCTGCTTGACGATATTGACCACCTTTTCCTTTTCTTCATTCACGACGATGGTGAATTTGGAAATTCCTGCCAGAGCGGATTCGGAAACCGTCAGACTCTCAATGTTTACTTTCCTGCGTGTGAAAATAATGGTAATCCTGTTCAACAAGCCAATGTGGTTTTCACTGTATGCGCTGATAATATATTCTTGTTTCATAACTGCCTATTTACTTGTTGATGTTTATAATTCGTCTGTTCCAAGCAGACACCTGGATACGGTTGCCCCCGCAGGAATCATCGGGAAGATGTTATCTTCCTGTTCGATTTTTACTTCCAGCAGGTAAGGTCCATCTGCTTCGATCATGCATTTCAATGCGGGTTCGAGATCATTCCGGTCCGAAACGGTAGCTCCCGGTATACCGTAGGCGGCCGCGAGCTTGACGAAGTCGGGACTGGTAATTTCCGTAAAGGAATATCTCTTCTCGAAGAACAGCTCCTGCCACTGCCGGACCATTCCAAGAAAGTCGTTGTTTAGGATCACAATTTTAACGGGTAATTTCTCCTGTGAAATCGTTCCTAGTTCCTGCACTGTCATCTGGATTCCCCCATCCCCTGCGAAGAGGATGACCTCTTTTTCGGGTGCGCCAAATTTGGCGCCAATGGCAGCAGGTAATCCAAAGCCCATGGTTCCAAGTCCACCGGAAGTAACCCATGATCTGGAAGTGCTGAAACGGGCATACCTGGCCGCAGCCATCTGGTTCTGTCCAACGTCGGTAACAATCACTGCCTGGTTGTCGGTGAGGTTGGTAGACAAACGGACAACTTCGCCCATGGTGAGTCCGGGTTTACTTGGTTGAAGGTCGTTGATGATCACCTTTTCTTCCTCTTTTTGTCTGGCTTGTAGAAATTCGTTGACCCATTCCGTGTGTTTCTTTTCATCCAGAAGGGTAGTGAGCAGACGCAGGGTGTGCTTGGCATCCCCCAGAATGGCTACTTCTGTTTTGATGTTTTTGTCGATTTCGGCAGGATCAATTTCGATGTGGATCACCTTGGCCTGTTTGGCATAGGTGTGGATGTTCCCGGTTACCCGGTCGTCGAACCGCATCCCAATGGCAATCAGTACATCACATTCGTTCGTCTTGATGTTGGGGGCGTAGTTTCCGTGCATGCCGAGCATTCCCATGTTAAGAGGATGGTTGCTGTCGAGGGCGGAAATGCCAAGCAAGGTGGAAGCTGCCGGAATGCCTGTTTTTTCGATGAAATGCAGCAGTTCCTTCTCTGCACCAGAGAGTAAAATGCCTTGTCCGTAAATCAGGTAAGGTTTCTTTGCACCATTGATCAGATCGGCAGCTTTTTTCAGATGTTTTTTATCTGTTGGAAATTCGGGAACATATGACCTGATTTTCGTGCACTTCTCGTAGGCAAAGTTGAGTTTGGCAAATTGGGCATCCTTGGTAATGTCGAGCAGTACGGGTCCTGGCCGACCGGTGGAGGCAATGTAAAATGCCTTGGCGATGGCATCCGGGATTTCTTCTGCACTGGTTATTTGGTAATTCCATTTGGTAACAGGCATCGAGATCCCTATCACATCAGATTCCTGGAATGCATCGGTTCCCAATAGTCCGGAGGTCACCTGTCCGGTGATGCAGACCAGTGGAGTGGAGTCGATCATCGCATCGGCGATACCCGTAATCAGGTTGGTGGCTCCGGGACCTGAAGTGGCAAAGCATACGCCGACTTTCCCGGATACCCGTGCATACCCCTGTGCCGCGTGTACGGCACCCTGTTCGTGACGCACCAATACGTGTTTTACGGCGTGACCGAAATCGTACAAGGCATCATAGATCGGCATGATGGCACCTCCAGGGTAGCCAAAAATGGTATCAACACCCTCCGCAACAAGCGATCGGACCATTGCCTCAGAACCCGACATTTCAACGGTTTCCTTGGGATTATTCTTTATTTTCTCATTTTTAGTTGTCATATCTGATCATTTATGTAATAAGAAGTTCTGTATATAATTGTATTCAATACTTCACGTTATTCACTTTTCATTCTTGGACCTATTCTCTTGGTCTCCCAGTCTTAAAATCCTATAGTCTTAAAGTCTAATCCTCCTTCAGTCCAGCACCCGAATGGCTCCCTTATCTGCCGATGAAACGTTTTGGGCGTAGGCTTTCAAGGCCCTGCTAATTTCACGATCCCTGGACAGTGGTTTGTAAGAATCTTTCCCGCGGGCTTCTGCTTTGGCTTTGCGCGCTGCAAGCTCTGCTTCTCCGATGATCCACTCAATTTTCCTGCCGGGAATATCAATCACGATTTTGTCGCCATCTTCTACCAGGGCAATTTCGCCACCGGCAGCTGCTTCTGGTGAGACGTGACCTATCGACAGACCGGATGTTCCGCCTGAAAAGCGGCCGTCTGTCAGCAAGGCACAGGATCTATCCAGTTTCCTCGATTTCAGGTAAGAGGTAGGATAGAGCATCTCCTGCATCCCAGGACCGCCTTTGGGCCCTTCGTAGCGGATGATCACGACATCCCCGGCCTTAACTTTTCCTTCCAGGATTCCGGTACAGGAATCTTCCTGGGATTCAAAAACACGCGCCGTGCCTTCAAAATGGTAGACCGAAGCATCCACGCCGGCCGTCTTCACGATGCAGCCGTTGCGGGCGATGTTTCCATAAAGAACGGCCAATCCTCCCTCTTTTGAGAAGGCGTGGCCGACAGAACGGATGCATCCCTTCTCGCGGTCGAGATCCAGTTCACTGTAATATTTTTCCTGTGAACCCATCACCAGGTTTCTTCCCTGGTTTCCCGGGGCAGAGGCATACCATTTTTTTGCTTCCGAATTGTCACCAACCCTTAAGATGTCCCATTTATTGATGGCAGCAGCCAGGGTTGGCTCGTCCACCCGTGACACATCCGTTTTCAGCAAACCATTTCTTTCCAGTTCGCCCAGAATACCCATGATACCGCCGGCCCTGTTTACATCCTGGATGTGGTAGGCTGAACTCGGAGCTACCTTGCAAATGCAGGGAACGCTTCGGGAGAGTTCATCCATCTCCTTCATCGTGAAATCGACCCCGGCCTCATGGGCAATGGCCAGCAGGTGCAGAACGGTATTGGTGGAGCCTCCCATGGCGATGTCGAGGGTCATGGCATTCATGAAAGCGTCGCGGGTCGCGATCGAACGCGGCAAAACCGATTCGTTGCCGTCCAGATAGTAGCTGTTTGTGATTTTAACGATTAGAGATGCGGCCTGTTCGAATAATTTTTTCCTGTTGAAGTGCGTGGCGACGATGGTTCCGTTTCCCGGCAGGGAGAGACCCAGGGCTTCCGTCAGGCAGTTCATCGAATTGGCGGTGAACATTCCGGAACAGGATCCGCAGGTAGGACAGGCGTCCATTTCCACTTCGGAGAGCAACTGCTCATCCACCGAGTCGTCGGCACCCATCACCATGGCATCGACCAGGTCGTACTGCTTTCCACGGATTTCGCCGGCCTCCATCGGGCCCCCCGATACGAAAATGGCAGGGATGTTCAGTCGCATGGCAGCCATCAGCATGCCTGGCGTAATTTTGTCGCAATTGGAGATGCAAATCATGGCATCCGCCTGGTGGGCATTGATCATATACTCCACACTGTCGGCGATCAGATCCCTGGAAGGAAGGGAATAGAGCATTCCGTTGTGACCCATTGCAATGCCATCGTCGATGGCAATGGTGTTGAACTCGGCTGCAAAACATCCCTCTGCCTCAACCAGCTTTTTGACCATCTGGCCGATTTCGTGCAGGTGTGCGTGGCCCGGAACAAACTGGGTGAAAGAGTTGACAATGGCAATGATGGGTTTTCCGAAATGTTGCTCCTTCATCCCATTGGCACGCCACAAGCTTCTGGCTCCGGCCATTTTCCGCCCTTGCGTAGATTGATTACTTCTTAACCCTTTTTGCATAATTTTTTTGTTAAAAAAAGAACCTTCCTCGGTTTGTTGAGAAAGGTTCTTCTATTTTTTGTCATCACAAAGACCTACCTCCTCAACCAGCACAGACGAGAATTAGAATGACCACTAGAAGGAGAGAGTCGAAGGATGTTTTCATATACTATTTAATACGCTATAGTTGTTTCTTTGTTTCAATTGTCGCATTTTGTTTTTGCAACAGAACTGCGACAAAAGTATCAATAAATATTTCACAGCAAAACAAAATCGTAAGCGATTTAGGTTAAATAATTAATAAATTAAAGATTAAGTCCGCTTTTTGTTATCGTTTGTGAATTATGGAATATTTTAACCAAAAAATCAAAATTCATTTTTTAGCGAAGAAAGTCGAAATAATTCCCTAATTTCCTGTGATGCTGTTGACTTCAGATGGTTTGCCCACATTGGGAAGGTAAAACAAGTATCTGATTTAATTACCAGAAGAAGTGGATGTTTAGACCGTTGGATTTTGAGGTTTGAATGCCTCCCCAGTTTTGTCGTTCAGTCGTTGTAAAAGGAGAGTAGAATGGATTCCAGCAGTTTGCCAGCTTCCGGGGAGGTGAGTCCGAAGTTGTTTATCAGAATGGCAAAGAGAATGGTCCGCTCGTTTCTTGTAGTCATCATTCCTGCAATGCTTCTGACCCGAGCCATCGACCCGGTTTTTGCCATCACATTTCTTTCCAGTGGTGTTCCTTTGAAGGCGTTCTTAAGGGTCCCGTCGACTCCGGCAACCGGCAGGGCCGCAAAGAACAGCTCCCTGAATTTTCCATCGTACATTCGTTTCAGGGTCTCCACTAGGGTTTTTGAAGTTAGAGCATTGCTTCTAGAGAGTCCACTGCCATCGGCAGGAAAGAAGCCCTGTATATCAATCCCATTGTCTGTCAAATATTGTTGAAGGGCATCAATTCCCTTTGCCGTAATGGCTTCACCCGAACATTTCCTGGCAATTTCGCAAAGCAGGTGTTCTGCGTACAGGTTGAGGCTCTCCTTGTTGAGGGGGACGATGAGCTCTTTCAGGTGAGGAGAGAGCTGTGTGCCGACCAAAATGCGTGGGGCCTGATCGGCTTCAGAAATTTTTGAAATCTGACCGGTCACATCGATCCCGCTTTCCTTCAATTTTTTCAGCAATTCCTGGCCTGCAGCCAGCGGAGGATCGGGCATTGCAGCCTTGACCACGAAATTAGTCTGACCTGCCGGGATGGTTCCTTCGATGCGTTGCAAGTAAGAACCGGGTGCTCCAAAAACGATGGTATGATCTCCCGAAATGGGGGAAGAGCAGACCAGATTCTCTAGTTTTAGGCCGGGTATTTCAGGAATCAGAGAGGAAATTTCCGTTTTCATGCCAGTTGCCTTTGGCGAGGCCAGATGGATCTCATATTGGTTATCCTTGTAGGAAAGGGAAGAGACACCGGTTCCGTAATAATTGCCGATGTCTTCCCAAACCCAACCTCCCGGGATTGTGGCTAATGGAAGTGAAGTCAGATCCAACGATAACCGGCCATTTATCTTTTTAATGCCTAAGGTTTTCAGCTGACTAATCCAGGAATCAAAACAGTGGCTATAATGCTCTATAAAATAGGCTGAGCAAAAGGCCGGATCACCACCTCCTTTCAGGATCAGGTTTCCCGTTAGGGTTCCGCTTTGCTTATCAATAGTTCCCGTGAAATAGAGTGAAGTAGCAAAGGTATAGTCGGGTCCAAGCTTTTCCAGGGCGCAGGCGGTAGTCAGGAGTTTCATCACCGAGGCGGTAGAAAGGCTTTTTTGGGTAGTCTCACAAATCGTCACTCCCGATTTTGCGTCGATGGCATAAATACTGTAGGAGGCTGTTTTTAAGTTGCCGGCGGCAAAAAAATGATCCGCGGAATTTGTCTGAGCCCAGGCAATTACCCAAGGATTGAAGCAGAAGAGGATAGTAAGTAGAAATAACCGCATTTTGCAGGCGTGTGAAAAGGTTTCCGCAAATATAATGTAAGATTTTTTACGTATAAGACTTCAGAACCAATATCCCAGGGAGAGAAATGGAATCAGATCCCTGTTGTAGCTCGAGAAACTGAGATTGAGTTCGAGTGGGCCAACCACACTGTCGTAGGCGGCATTCAACCCATAGCCGTAAATGCTCTGCTGGTTGGTAATGATGAGATTGTCCTCACTGTACAAACCATAATCTCCTGTCAGGGAAACATACAATTTCTCCCACATCCGAAGCCGGAACTCCAGTCTGCAGGTGCCTACGCTTCCCGTATTTATCTCCATTCTGCGCAATCCATTGAATGGAATGTTGTTTTCCATGTAGTCGGTCTGTTGAACGCCACCCAAAAAAGTACGGTGGAAATAGGATTCGTTGTTTCCGAAGATCAGTCTGCTGTTGATGGAATAGAGAAAAGTAATCCGGTCAGAGAAGGAGCGCGCCCTTTTGAAAGCGAATTCGCCAATCAGGATGGGGTTGGTGTCCATGGTGTTTAGCAATAGCTTGGCCGAACCGCTGACATTGGTGCCCCTGGTGGGGAAATAAACCTTGTTTAGCCGGTTGTGCTCTATCTTGGCAAAGAGGTTGAAATAGGTTCTGTTTCTCGTGTTATAGCCTGTCGTATCGCCTATGACAGTTCCCAGATGGTAACTGTCGAGCGAAGTGCCTACCGTAAACCTGGTCGCATCGGTAATAAAGGAGTGAGTGGCCAATTGGAGATTGAGCAGGGACATCTCAATCTCAGCTGTTTTTTTCCCGTTGTAGTATCTGTAATATTGATCCGAAACATAAAGAAATTTAGAATAGAATCCTGGCTTCCAACCCCTGTCGATCGAATATTGTCCGGAGAACATCGGGTACTGGGACAATTTGGCATCCATAGAAAGCCTTGATCCAAAGAAGTTCTGATTTCGGATGGTGATATTCAAAAGCATGGCAGACCTTAAATCGGAGTCGTAATGAAGTCCTGCGTTGATTTTATTGTTTTTCCGCTCCTTGACCTCCACCTTGAGCGTCTTCTTCTTTTCGCCCGACAGTTGATAATTGACATACTCGTAATTTCCTGTGGAATAAAGCCTTGAAATGCCATTCCTGAGGTGCTCGAGGGAAACGTGCTGATCCCGTTTAATCCCGGTCTGGCCCAGGTAAAAGGCGATCTTGGCACGATCGGTGCCAGTTACTTCGATCTGGCTGATCACCAGGGTGGTATCATTGGGGATCAGCTTGTGAATGGTTTGGGGTTTTGCCTTGAGGCCCAGGGAATCGCGTAAGTGAATCAGCTGGGGCAATACCCTTCTTGCCGCATCTTCCCCCCGTTTGATCAGGGCTTCGGCCGATTCTGCATCAAAATTTGCCGCCGAATATCCGTGAATGTAGGGTCTTATGTACACATCCACCGCCTTGGCGTTCTTCGTGCTTCTCTCCATTCCCATGAAATTCATCATCTGAGACACGACTTCCGGGATTCCTTTCAGATCTTCATTCGTCATCAGACTGTCCATGATATCCACACCGATGATGAGGTTCGCACCCATCTCCAGGCACCTGTCGACAGGGTAGTTGTTGACGATTCCGCCGTCCACCAGCATCTGTCCGTTGATTTCCGTGGAGGTAAAGGCTGCAGGAATGGACATACTTGCCCGCATGGCCTTTGGGAGGTAACCTTTGTCCAGAACTACCTCTTTCCCGTTTGTCAGATCAGTGGCGATGCAAAGAAAAGGAATGGGCAGTTTGGAAAAATCATAAACATCGTGTACCCCAAGGGTAAGATAGGAGAAAAATTCCATGGCATTCTGTCCATTGAGAACACCATTGGATAGGGCAAGCTTTTTTTGTTCAAAGGGGAAGCTGATGTTGTAACGGGATTCCTCCATCTTGTCAAAGGGAGTCACAAATTCAGGTTTGTATTCGTTGCTGAGCAAAGTTCCCCAATCCTGACTCTTTACCAATTTCTCCAGTGTTGCTGCATCATAGCCGGCAGCATACAATCCACCTACAATGGCCCCGATGCTGGTGCCCGCGATGTAATCAATGGGAATTTTAGCCTCTTCCAAAACCTTTAACACGCCGACGTGGGCAAAGCCCTTGGCGCCCCCACCCGAAAGAACCAGCCCGATCTTGGGTTTGTTCCCGACGGTCTGACCCCAGACGGAGAGCGTAAGGCAGAGTATGGAAAGGGTTATGGCAAGGCGATTCATCTGATCCTGTTTTGTTTTTTTATTTGACTCTACATATGCCCGAATGATCTTATTTAACTGGAGCAACAAATGTTCCAAGGGCATTCCCTTTCAAAAAACAAATTGTAGCGTGAACATAACACTTTATTGGCTGAAATTCCTTTTAAATTCAATATTTTTTTCATGGGGAGTAGGGGTATTATTCGTTGCAACTGTCATGAAGGTAACAAGCCAGTAAAAGGGAACTCGAGCGTTTTTCATCGGATCAAAATCCGGAAATGCGGAGGATGAATCAGGAACAGATTTGATTTCCCTAAATGGTTGCCAATAGGAATTCATTACGTGTAAAACGAGCATGTTCGCCGAATACCAACAAGGATGAAAACCATACATGCAGGTTCAGTCCGGTCAAAAAAAATAACCATGAAAACAACTGCCAATTTCCGGTACAACCAACTTCTTTCCTTCCTTTTGCTAGTGTTGGTCTCCCTTTCCTGGCCCGGTCAGGTAAAGGCATCCGCGAACCAGAATTTTGTTTCGGATACCACCAGCTATGTTCAGTTCAAAGGGAATGTCATTGATCTGGATTCACGAAAATCCCTGGGGTTCGCTACGCTTATCCTGGAGGGATCCAATCTTTCAACGGTAGCCAACAGTGAAGGTGAATTTTCATTTAAAGTCCCTAGCGGGAAAGCCAGAGGCAATGTGATTGTCTCCTATCTGGGACACAAGGACCGAATCATTCCGCTTTCCACCCTGAAGCCGGAGCGCAATCACATCGAACTTGAATTGCAAACTGTTACGCTCAGTACCATCAGTGTTCATCCAAAGGATCCCGACATGCTGATGAGGGCCATCCTCAACAAGAGGGCAGACAATTACAGCGATGAACAAAACAAAATGATTGCCTTTTACCGAGAGACCATCAAGAAGAACAAGACCTATGTTTCCCTGTCCGAAGCGGTACTGGATGTCTACAAACAACCCTGCCTCTCCATCCGTTCCGACCAGATCGAACTCTCCAAGGGAAGAAAAAACACGGATTATACCAAACTGGATACCATCACCTTTAAACTGCAGGGAGGACCCTACACCTCCGTGATGCTGGATATCATGAAGAATCCTGAAATGATATTCACGGAAGATATGGTCGACAATTACGATTTCAACATCGAGAATATCTCCAAAATTGGTGAGAGATTGATGTATATCATCGATTTCAAGCAAAATGCGAATATAAAGGAACCGCTATACTACGGGAAACTATATGTGGATACGGAGACCCTGGCCATCCTGAGCGCCACCTTCAGCCTCAATCTGGCCGACAAATATGCGGCCTCCGATCTCTTTATCCGCAAAAAGCCGATGGGGGCAAAAGTATATCCGACACAGGCGGATTACCAGGTTAACTACCGCGAAAAAGATGGGAAGTGGTATTTCGGTTACTCACGGGCAGAGATTGTCTTTAAAATTGAGTGGAAGAAGCGGCTGTTCAATACCCACTATGCCAGTACCATCGAGATGGCGGTAACGGATTGGCAGAAAACCAACGTGAGAAATGCCAAGCCTGTCGAGAAATTAAAACCCTTCGTGGTGATGATGGACGAGGTTACCGGTTTTGCTGATCCAGAATTCTGGGGAATCTACAACGTGATCGAACCCGAGAAATCCATCGAACAGGCCATTCGAAAAATTCAGAAAAAATTGAAAAAACTGGATCGCTGAGAATAGTGCTTTTGAGACTAAATTGGATAATTGTAATTAAAGGGTGAATGGAACGCCGTCCGAATGCCGGGCGGCGTTCTTCATTCAGATGGACTATGATGCATTCTTTATGTAAAGTTTGAATTTTGCCCTTCCTGCCAGGAAAGTACCCTGGATTCGTGGGTCAGAACTCCCCGATTCCCTCCCTTCAAATTGGAGTAGGGGAAACACTTTTTCTCGCCGGATCACTGCATTGCATTTCAACGTGATTTTTACATTAACAAATAATTTACAGCATCTGCAGTGGAGGAATTTCAGGACAGATTCATTACCTTTGTGCGGTTTTTAACAAAAATTGGTTATCTTTCAGGTAGCGAATAAATTGTATCACTTAAATAGTACACAAAATGTTAATAAGTAAAGTCGTCGGAAGAGAGATTCTTGATTCACGCGGGAACCCAACCGTAGAAGTAGAAGTAACCCTTGAGAGCGGTTATGTAGGCCGTGCTGCTGTACCATCCGGAGCGTCCACCGGAGAAAATGAGGCCATTGAGCTTCGCGACGGAGACAAGAAAAGATATCTTGGCAAAGGCGTACTGAAAGCTGTTGCCAACGTCAACACCGTCATCGCCGAAGCGGTGGTTGGTATGAATGCAATGAACCAGGTAGCTTTGGACGAGGCACTGATTGCCCTGGACGGAACTTCCACCAAATCCAAACTTGGTGCAAATGCCATTTTAGGCGTCTCCCTGGCTACGGCCAAAGCCGCTGCAGCCTATCTTGAAATGCCACTTTACCGTTACATCGGTGGTGTCAATGCCAGGACCCTGCCAGTGCCGATGATGAACATCATCAACGGTGGCTCACACTCAGATGCTCCCATCGCCTTCCAGGAGTTTATGATCCGTCCGATCGGCGCTTCTACCTTCCGTGAAGCCCTTCGTATGGGAGCAGAGGTTTTCCATAGCCTCAAGAAAGTATTGCACGACCGCAACCTCAGCACAGCTGTTGGCGACGAAGGCGGTTTTGCTCCAAAACTGGATGGTACCGAAGATGCCCTGAACAGCATCATCCTGGCCATCAAAAACGCAGGTTACAAACCGGGTAGGGCAGAAGAAGGTGGCGAGATCTCCATCGGCCTCGACTGTGCAGCGTCAGAATTCTACAAGGACGGCATCTACAATTATGCCAAATTCGAAGGTCCCAACGGCGCAAAACGCAACAACGTAGAGCAGGTTGAATTTCTTGCCTCGCTGGTTGCCAATTTCCCTATCGACTCCATCGAAGACGGATGCTCCGAAAACGACTGGGACGGTTGGGTGATGCTGACAGAAAAACTGGGTGACAAATGCCAACTTGTCGGGGACGACTTGTTCGTAACCAACGTCGAATACCTGGCAAAAGGCATCGAACTGGGTGCAGCCAATTCCATCCTGATCAAGGTAAACCAGATCGGTACCCTGACGGAAACACTGAACGCCATCGAAATGGCTCACCGTGCTGGTTACACAAGTGTTACCTCACACCGCTCGGGTGAAACGGAAGATGCCACCATCGCTGACATCGCCGTTGCTACCAATGCAGGCCAGATCAAAACAGGCTCCCTGAGCCGTTCAGATAGGATGGCCAAATACAACCAACTGCTTCGCATCGAGGAAGAGCTTGGTTCAGCCGCCATCTATGGTTACAAGAAAGTTAAAAAGGCATAATCACTTGCCAATGAAATAGGAAAAGCACCTTGAGGGGTGCTTTTTTTATGCCTTACAAGGATCCTGATTTCCTGTGCAACTTGTAAATCGTTGCTCGCATCTCCTTCAGTGATCCAACCAGAATGTAATATTTGTATTCGTAAACACAGTTTTTGGTTAGCATCTCCTTCCTGACTGGGGCAATATAGGAGGTAGATCCATCCTTCGACTCTTTTCCGGTCACGCCGGATAGTCCGGCCAAAAATTTGGTACATTTAGGATTATAAACGACCATTCCCCAGCCGGAATCATCCGTAAAGGCCATCCAGTTCTCCGATACCCCATTGTAAATTCCCCAGAATCCACTCGACAGGTTGATCACAGTAAGCTGCTGAACCTCTTCTTTGGTAAAAGGGGCCTCTCCCTGATACGTATAAAGATTTTTCAGTGCAGATACCGGATAAACCGCGGGCAACTCCTGATCACACAAAATACTGTCGCCGTAGATCGCATCGGTCCTGTGGCAGGTGAGTCTGTTTCTGACTTCCAGCACATTCCCTTTCAGGGTCGTCCATTGTTCCATCTCTGCCTCTGCCGGTTTGTCGTTCATGTCCCATTGCATCGGGACGCATTTTACGTAGAGTTCATTTCCCTTCTTGTGGTAATCCAGAATCTGCGCCCGGTGCCGGAAGGCATCCCCTACCTGGATCGGATTCCAGCTCCAGGGCGACCAACGTGGCGCCTGTCCTTCCGCCTTGCGGTCGAGCGATCGTCCGGCGTAGTAGGATTGCTGAATGTATCTCCCCTCATCGGCGATGTTAACGATGCTTCTTTCAGATCCTGTGAGGGATAGCCAGGCAATGGCGCCCCCGCGAGAAAGATCCAGTTTCAGCATCAGGTGGCCGTTGTCGGCCACCAGTTCCGTTGAGGATTCTGAACCAGTTGGTTTCTGTTGACTGAACGCAGAAGTGCAGCAAAAAATCGTCAGAAGAAGAAAAGAAGCTTGCCTCATTTATTATTTGTAGATGATTGAAATTTTTGATATTGACAAAGTAGAATGTCCAGCCCATTGATTGGATGCAAGGATCTCTTCCTAATACCGGATGGCCTCGTACAACAGTTCTATCGGATGTTTCGCCTTCCTGCCGGTACCATCCAAAATATGGTGGCGGCAACTGGTACCGGGTGCAACGATGGCAATTTCGGGGTCTGAACCAACAATTTCAGGAAACAGTACCAGGTTGCCGATCTTCATCGATAGTTCATAATGCTCCTTTTCATAGCCAAATGAACCGGCCATTCCACAGCAACCTGATCTGATCTCCTGTACATGGTAGTTGACAGGCAGGGAGAGCATGAGCTTGGTGGGGAAGGTGGAGGCAATGGCTTTTTGCTGACAATGACCGTGCAGTTTGATGTTTCTGGCTGCTGAAGTAAAATTTTCTGAAGTGATATTTCCCTTCCCTTTTTCCCTTACCAGGAATTCCTCTATCATTAAGCAGTTGCGTGAAATTCTCTTTGCCGCAATTTTTTGCTCTCCCTGCAGCAAATCCGGATATTCGTCCCTGAAAGTCAGGATGGCAGAGGGCTCTATCCCGATCAACGGATGTAAATCGTCGACAAGCGCTGAGAAAATGGCCACATTTTTTGCAGCAATCCTGGCGGCTTTTCGGAGATAACCTTTCGACAGAAAGGTTCTGCCGCTTACTTCGTGTTTAACTACCAGAATTTGGTAGCCCAACCGATTCAACAGGCGTATTGCCGTTATGCCAATCTCCGTGTCGTTGTAGTTGGTAAATTCATCTACGAAAAAATAGAGTGTCCCCTTGGGTGAAGCAACTTTGTTGTTCAATCCCTGCAGGTTTTTCCTGCACCATTGGCGCAGCGTCATTTTTCCCAACCCCGGGATGCTCCTTTTTTGCGCAAATCCCGTAATGGATTTTAAAATGGCGGAGGTGAACCTGTTGTGAAGAACGAAATTGAAGATAGCCGGGAAGTTGGAGCCCAGTTTGTAAATTGAAGCAATGTTGGCCACCAGTTTGGACCGAAGCGGAGATCCCTCGAGGTCATATTTGTGCTGCAGGAATTCTGCCTTGATCTTGGTCATATCGACTCCCGACGGACACTCCGATTTACATCCCTTGCAGGAGATACAAAGGTCAAGAATGGCATAAAGTTCCTTGCTTTCGAAAATTTCTTTGTTTGTTTTGGTGCGCAGGTAGTCGTTGAGGAGGTTGGCACGTCCGCGGGTGCTGTTTTTTTCCTCACGGGTGGCCATGTAGCTGGGGCACATCGTTCCCCCGATGATTTCAGATTTGCGGCAATCCCCGGATCCATTGCATTTCTCCACATGCCTGACAAATCCCAGGGAATCGGACCAGTCAAAAACAGTATCAAAGACCGGATCCCCTTCGCCCGGATGAATGCGCAGGGAACTATCCATGGGTGGCGTGTAGACGATTTTTCCCGGATTGAAAATCCCAGACGGATCCCAACACTGTTTGACCTGCTTGATCAACTCAAAATTGTGTGCGCCAAGGATGACTGGTATAAACTCTCCGCGGAGTCTGCCATCGCCGTGCTCTCCGCTCAACGATCCGTGGTATTTTTTTACCAGGTGGGCAATCTTCGTGGCAATGGTGCGGAACAGAATCACTCCTTCCGGGTCCTTGAGGTTAATAACGGGTCGGAGATGAAGTTCGCCGGTAGCAATGTGGGCGTGGTAAACACAACTCAAGCCATGTTGGGCCATGATCACCTTGAATTCGGCGATGTATTGGGAGAGAACCCTTGGATCAACGGCAGTATCCTCGACCAGCGAAACCGGTTTGGCGTCTCCGGGAATGTTGGAAAGCAGACCGAGACCAGCCTTGCGCAAGGCCCAAACTTTTTTGGTATCCTCGCCGGTGACCAGTGGGAAATGGTAGCCCAATCCAGCTTCCCTTAATTCTGTTTCGAGTGCCTGGTGGAGGGCACTTATTTCATCGGGGCTTTCACGGGCCCACTCGACCACCAGAATCGCACCGGGTTCACCCTCCACGAAGAACCTGTTTTTTCGTTGTTCGATGCTGTCGAGTGTGCATTTCAGGATCACCTCATCAATCAGTTCAATGGCGCCAGGATGGTATTTCAGGCAGATGAGATTTCCCTTCATCGCCTCCTCCAGGGTATGAAAATGGATACAAACCAGTCCGGTCTCATTGGGAGGAAGAGGCACCAGGTTCAGTTTGATTTCCGTGATGAAAAGCAGTGTCCCTTCCGATCCGGCAATCAGTTTTGAAAAATTGAAATCTGCCTTGCTTTCAGAAAATAACCCGCAGTTCATCAGTTCATCGAGGGCATAACCGGTATTTCTTCGCCTGAGTGATTTTTCGGGATATTCTGATGCAATCTGTTGCTGGTTTACACTATCGGACAGTATTTTTTGAATCTGGCGGTACAATTCATTTTCGAGTTGGTCGCCAACGGTTTTGTCCAGAAATTCTTTCGGCGAGAGCGGTTTGAAATGGACTTCCGAGCCATCAGCCAGAAAGCCTTTCACCTCAAGCAGGTGATCCCTGGTGCTTCCGTAGATGAGTGAATGGGCCCCGCAGGCATTGTTTCCAACCATCCCTCCAATCATGCAGCGGTTGGAGGTAGAGGTCTCCGGTCCAAAGAAAAGTTGATGCGGCCGTAGAAGATGGTTGAGTTCATCCAGTACAACTCCCGGTTGCAGCCTCACCCACTTCTCCTCCTGATTTATTTCCAAAATTTCGGTCATGGTTCTGGAGAGGTCTACAACAACCCCATTGCCAACGACCTGACCGGCCAAAGAGGTTCCTGCTGTTCTTGGAATGATTCCAATATTGTGATTTTTGCAAAATAAAATTACAGACAGTATGTCATCTTTGTGTTTTGGAAAAACAACCGCAGCAGGCCTTTCTTTATAAGCAGAAGCATCTGTTGAATAGAGTATTAGCGTTGATTCGTCTGTTAGCAAATCTCCCGATAGCTCCCGTTTCAACGTCGAAAAATCAATCATCTACCGTAGTGTATTAAAAATAAATATGTAGTTTTAAACAAAAATTAATCCCCGGTTGGGATTGTCTTCAAATACAAATTGCGGGAGCACTGGCTGATACCGCCTGGCAATTTCTATTCCGGATACGAAGTTAGGAGAAAATCTTTATTGGGGAGGTGCGATTCAATCAGAATTGCGGTGAATCCGTAAAAGTTAACCAAACAATAATGACCATGGCATCAGAAGTGAACACCGATTTTTTAAAGGACAAACGACTGGACCGCATTGCTACCGATATTTTGCGTCCGGTGGGTGTAGACAGAAATTTCTTAATATGGATGGCCAGTCTGACTACCCTGCTTCTTGTTTGTATGTATGCTTATTATATACAGCTTGATAAGGGATTGATTGTTACCGGATTAAGAGACTACATCAGTTGGGGGATGTATATTTCCAACTTTGTTTTCTTTGTGGCCACTAGTTTGGTTGGAATGCTGATCAGCTCCGCACTTGGAATGATGGGATACAAATGGGTCAAGCCAATTGGCAGGATTGCCGAAATAATTGCCGTTGCCTTCTCCGCCGTTGCAGGTCTGGTGATTGTTTCTGACATGGGACGTCCGGAAAGATTGCCCTTCGTCTTCCTGTTTGGCAGGATTCAGTCGCCCATTTTGTGGGATGTTACGGTGGTAACAACCTATATGACCCTCAGTATTCTGCTCTATATTTTCACGATGATTCCGGATATGGCGATCAGCAAAGGCAGAATAGGTCATACTCCACCCTGGCTGCAAAAGACTTACGAAGTACTCTCCTTCAATTTTAAACACACTCCTGGTCAGTATAAAATTCTGTTGAAAGCCATCCGCATTCTGCTCATTCTGATTGTTCCAACTGCTTTTGCCATCCATACGGTCACCTCCTGGTTGTTTGCCGTTACCACCCGTCCGGGCTGGGACAGCACCATTTTTGGGCCCTACTTCCTTACCGGTGCCTTTGTTGCAGGTTCTGCAGCAGTGATCATCCTGATGTTTTTCGTACGGAACAACTACAAGCTAAGTCGTTACATCACGCTGGAACATTTCGACAAGATGGGTAAACTGCTTTTTCTGGTCTCCATCGTCTACTTTTATTTCAACCTGAATGAATATCTGGTTCCTGCCTATAAAATGAAGACATTTGAGGCGCGTCACCTGATGGAATTATTTACAGGTGAATTTGCCTTTATGTTTTGGAGTGTACAGCTCCTGGGATTGATCATTCCGATGATCCTGCTTCTTTTCAAACCGATGCGGAAGCCTGTTCCGATGGTGCTCATTGCTTCGGTGGTACTGATTGCCTCCTGGTTCAAGCGCTTGCTGATTGTGGTCCCAACCATGGCATCTCCCTTTCTTCCGAAGCAAAATGTACCGGAGGCCTGGATGGTTTATCATCCTACGGTGATCGAAACTGCCATCACGGTAGGTACTTTGACGCTGGCTGTCATGATTATATCCGTGCTCATGAAATTGTTTCCTGTGGTACCAATCTGGGAAATAGCAGAAGAAGAGAATGCCCACCCGGATCAGCAACCTGTCGAATAAATGATTTACAAAATTATGAGAAACAAAACCATACTTTTTATCCTGCTCAATCTAGTCACTATCGTATTGATGGCTCAGTCTCCCTGGGAGGTTCCTGCCGACCGCAACGCAAAATTGAGCACCGGCGCCTTTACGGAGCAGAGTCAAACTGCAGGCAAAGATCTGTATATGACCAACTGCAAATCTTGTCACGGTGAACCCGGAAAAAACAATGCCATCAAACTGGTTCCGCAACCGCCAGATCCTTCTTCCACCCAGATGCAGCAAAATTCTGATGGGGCACTTCACTTTAAAATCAGCGAGGGACGTGGACCGATGCCTTCTTTTAAAAATGTACTGAGTTCAGTTGATGTATGGAATGTAATTGCCTTCCTGCGCAGCAGCAACAAGGACTACAAGCAACAGGTGGCCGTCCGCCCAACTTTTGGCGGTGAAGTTTTTGATAAGGTTGAACTGAAGTTAAACTGGGAGGCTGCCAAAAACGCTGTTACTGCTCAGCTCTCAGGTACCAGGGGTGGAATCGTTAAACCGATGGCGGGGCTTGAAGTGAAGCTTTTTGCCAAACGCTATTTTGGAAATCTGGTGGTTGATAAACCTGTGGATACGGATGCAGAAGGAAAGGCCAGTTTTACATTTCCCAAAAATTTGCCCGGTGATGCTTCAGGAAATGTAGTGCTGATGGCCCAATTGTCGAATGAAGAGCTTTTTGGCCTCGTGAAGACTGAAACCCAAATGAGTATAGGTGTTCCTACCAACCGACCACCGCTCAACGAACCACGTGCGCTTTGGAATGTGGTGCAAAAAACACCCATTTGGTTGTTGATTACCTATCTTGCCTCGGTACTGATCGTTTGGGGTTTCATTGTTTATGTGATGCTTCAGCTTCGGGCAATCTTTAAAATGGGGGAATAAGGTCGTTTTCTATTTTTTTGTCAGGCTCTTGATGACCTTGAATTCAGATAGAAATTCACTCGCTATTACCCGCAAGACGGTGTACGCGGGTATCCCCAGAATCATGCCCGGAATACCTGCAAGGCTGCCGGCTATCATGGTGACGAAGAATATTTCCAACGGATGAGCCTCGATGCTGTTCGAATAGATGATGGTCTGAAAAACCATGTTGTCTATGAACTGTACCACCATCACCACCACCACGACGAAGGCTATCAGCGGTAACGTAACATCCATAAAGCTGGCATTCAGATTGTTGGAAATGACAACTACGATTCCGAACAGGGAACCGATCCAGGGGCCGATATAGGGAATTACATTGATCAGTCCGGCGAAAACTCCCACAACGACGGCGTGGGAGAAACCCATCCCAATGATGGTGAAACCGGCCGTGGATAGAATCATGATCCCCAGCATCTGTAGCAGCATTCCGATCAGGTACCTTTTCAACAATTTGCTGATGGACTCCAGAACGCCTGCAACCCGCCCTTCAAACTTGACTGGCGACAGCAGAATGATCCATTTTCCAAACATTCCCTCCTCTTTCAGGAAAAAGAAGAGGATGAAGGAGACTGAGAAGAACATTAGAAACAGGTTTCCTATGACCGTAGCAATTGAGCCAAAAACAGAACTCACCTGACCGAAATTGACAAAGCCGGAGAGTTGCATCTTGAGATACGATTCGATGGATGCGCTGTGGGTAATGTTGGAAACAAGGCTGGGGTAGGTGGCCTGAAGTTTGGTGAAGGAGTTGTTCAGGTAATTGACGACATCATACACGTTGATGTTGGAGAGTTGGTTCACTTCAGAGGCAACCAACGGAATCAGGAAGCTGAAGAAGCCTATGAATCCGAGCCATAGCGTCAAAATGGTCAGAAAAGCGGCTGCACTTTTCCCAATCCGGAACCGTTTGTAATGAATGCGCTGAAATTGCTGGGTCAGGGGTGATCCGATCAGTGACATGACTGCAGCGATCAGGATATAGGCAACGATGTTACTCAGAAAGTAGGCTGTCAGTCCAAAAAGGAGGAGGGCCAAAGCTACGATCACATTTTTTACGCGTTGATCCATGTTCGGTCTTTAATTTAGTTGGTATAAATCTGAAATTCATTGCGAATACTGAAACCAGAATAGAGCTGATTCATTTTGTGCGTTAAAGTTCTAACAAAAATTAGGTTTATCAATTTAATTGAAAATATTTTTCTTTAATTTTAGTTGGTCGGGAAAGGGGACCTATCTCCTCCATTGTGGCTGAAATCCCTTCATTTGTATGGTTTTTCATGGAACGAGAGGCATTTTGAACGAAATATCAGGACCTAATTTTTCTATTTTTTTCGAATATTCAAACAAATTAATCTAACATACTGAAAGTCAATTAAGTGCAATTTGGAATTAACTAAATTGTTTTTATCTTCGCCATTGATTTAATCTATTTTAACATTTATCCCAAGGAAAAAATGTGTGGTTAAACGGTAATGCTGACGCATACAAGGGTGAAATCCAACTTGAAACGATTCAAATTTTAGAAATTTAAATATTGAAGCGAGCATGTTCGCTAAACAAAAACACGGATAAGAACGATACATGCAAGTCTTATTCGGCCAAAAAAACTAATTATTACGGATGAAAAAATTAATTGCAACTGCGGGAATGTTGGTCTGTTTTGGTGTTGCTTTTGCTGGTGGCCTTCTTACGAACGGAAACCAGAGTGCGCAATACATCAGGATGTTGTCACGTAATGCATCGATATCAACGGATGCTGTATACTTCAATCCGGCCGGACTGATGAAGATGGACAACGGTTTTTACATTGCCATCCAGAACCAGTCGATCGTACAGTCTAAGACAGTTGAAAGCTACTATCCGCTTTTGAATTCTTCTACTTATGAAGGAGCCGTCAAAGCCCCTCTTTTCCCTACTGCTTTTGCCATTTACAAATTGGACAAGGTGGCCTTTTCAATCGGTGTCGGTCCGAATAGCGGAGGTGGAAGTGCAGAATTCGGGCACGGACTTCCCTCATTTGAAAGAAGTATATCCCAATTGGTTCCAGGGCTTGCTGGGTTGAGCAAAATTGGACAAAACATTACAGGTTACAAGGCCGATATCTATTTCAAGGGGGAATCGGTTTATTGGGGCGTACAGGGTGGTGTCTCGTTCAAAATAAATGACATTGTCTCCGTTTACGGCGGTTTAAGGTATGTGCCAGCCTCCAACAAATACACGGGTCATATCAACAACATTCAGTTGAATGCCAATGGCGTACTTAAGACAGCTGCTACTTATTTGAGTGGTGAAGTCGCTCCAATTTTTACAGGTCTTGCCGGTCAGGCCTCTGCTGGCGCAGCGGGCGTTCAGCCGTTGATTGCTGCAGGTGCCGGAGCATATAATCTTGCGACCCTGCAAGGTGCCGGATATATTTCAGCGGCACAGCGCACACAGATTGAAGGAGGATTGTTGAGTTTGGGAGTTACGCAGTCACAAATCAATGTGATGTCTGTCTCCACCATTCAGTCAACCTACAACTCTACTGCTGCTACTCTGACGGCCAATGCAGCCGCCATGGTTTCGACAGGTGCTCAACTTACGGACAAAACGGTTGACGTGAATCAGACAGGTAGTGGGGTAACTCCGATCCTTGGGGTGAATCTTTCTCCTTGCGAAGGTTTGAACATCGGGATGAAATATGAATTCATGACTAAACTGACCCTTACCAATGCCACGAAAGTGGATGGTACCGGCATGTTCCCCGACAAGGCCAAGACTTCAAGCGACATTCCTGCCATCTTCTCCATTGGGGTAGATTACAAGATTACCAAGAAACTGCTTCTTTCTGCCTCCTTCAACCACTACAATGACAAGGGAGTCGACTGGGGAAACAACATTTACAATCAGCCGCGCGTGATGCAGAAAAATGGCAGGGAATATGCCTTTGGCGGACAATACCAACTTTGTAAAAAAGCCGCTGTCAGCATTGGATACCTGCGTACGATCATGGGTGTTTACGAACAGTACAACAGTGATTTCAGCTACTACAGCAATTCCAATACTTTCTCTGGTGGATTTGAACTCAAACCAACCTCCCGTTTGACGGTGGATCTTGGTGCGTTGTTTACAAATTACGACAATGCTCCCAAATTGATGAGTGATGCTTCCCTGGGCAACTATTACGAAGTGTACAAAAAGCACAACGTTTGCTATGCCATTGGTTTGTCTTATCATTTCGGAGGAAAATAACCGCTACTCTCACTGTTACAGAAAAAAGCCCATGGAATTACTCCACGGGCTTTTTTCTGTTTATATCTTTCTCAGGGGAATATTCATTATCAGAGATTCTTCTTTCGACAATGGATTTTTGCACCAGACGGGTTTCAGATGAGGGAACGACTGGGTCTACCAAAGGAAGCGTGCTGTCATCAATGATTTTAAACGGAAAATAACCCTGCAGCTTTTGAAATCTGCTCTGTTTTGCCCAAAATGTAGGCTACATCTCCTTCGCAGAAAATGAGGGAAGGCTTTGGCCTGTCAATCACTTTCTGATCCCGTTTCAGTGCTACCAGGGTAATTCCGTACAACTGCCTCAGTTGAGCGTCCAGCAGGGTTTGACCGATGATTGGCGCATTCATCTGGATCTCCATTGGAATGATTTCCACATCGGGAATATCCTTGGAAATGTTGTACCGCGAATTGCCGTTCTCCTCCAGAAAAATGCCATAATGATCGTTTCGAATCTGGTCGATTGCACTGTCAATCTCCTTCCGTGGCAGGAGGAAATTGGCCATCACCCGCTCAAACAGATCAATGGCGGTCTCAAATTCTTCCGGTATCACCTGGGTAGCGCCGATCTTGTAGAGCGCTTCAATGTCCTCGATGTGCCTGGTTCGGACGACGATGGCCGCGTGTTTGTTCAATTGCCTGACCTTGTTGATGATGACGGTCAGTACATCCAGTTTTCCAATGGAGATCACCACGATGTGCGCATTGGGAACATAGGCTTTTTCCAGGATTGGAAGATTGAAGGCATCTCCATATACGACTGTTTCTCCTTTTTCCTGGCGCTGACGGGCAATTTCGGGATCAAAAACAATGGAAACATAAGGGAGATGGTAGTGTTTGGCCATTTTGGAGAGGTTTTGTGCCCGGGAATCCTTTCCGATCAGCACCAGATGATTTTGAAGAACCGGAATTTCGATCTGTTTCAACGGGAAGAGTCCCTCGATCATAAATCTTGGAATCGGCAGTCTGAGTAACCATCCCGAAATGGTCGATCCCAGCCGGATCACAAAAGGGGAGATGGACATGGTGATGATGGCTACCGCCAGTAAAATCTGGTAGTAGAAGTCGTTGATGATCGAGAAATCTTTCCCCTGTTTGGCCAGGATAAAGGAGAACTCCCCCACCTGGCTCAGGGCAACTCCCACCAGGATGGTTCCCTTGAAGGTATGTCCAAGCAGAAAGGCTGTTAGTGCCCCGATCATCATTTTTACGAAAATCACCAGTACCACAATGATCAGAATTACGGAAAAATGTTCCCCCACAAAGGAGAGATCCAGCAACATTCCGATGGAAACGAAAAAGAAGCTGGTAAAGGTATCCCGGAAGGTGATCAGGTTGCCAAAGGCATCGTGGCTATATTCCGATTCCGAGATCATCAGCCCGGCAAGGAAAGCGCCAAAGGCAAGCGGCATTCCCATCTGGTAAGTCATCAGGGCGACCGAGAGGCAGATGAGCAGGACAATCATCATAAAGAGCTCCTGGTTACGGGTCAGCGCAATTCTGTGCAGCAGCCGGGGCATGATCCACCTGTTTCCGATGTACAGGAAACCGATGATGAACGCAGATTTTCCTGCCAGAAGGAAGAGCTGTCTTCCGTAATCGATCTCTCCTCCACCCAGAAACGGAGTGAAAAGCATCAAGGGAACCAGCACCACATCCTGAAAAATGAGAATTCCCAAGACAGTCCTACCATAATTGGAGGTGATTTCAGATCGGTCCTGTAGTATTTTCAATACCACCGCCGTACTGCTGAGGGCAGTCAGAAAGCCGATGAAAAGCGATGCCTTCCAGTTGAGGTTAAAAAAGTGCACCAACAGGGTTGTAACCAGCGTGGTGAGTGAAAGTTGCAGAAACCCGCCCAAAAAAACCCTTCGCCGGATTTTGAACAGGTGGTTGAGTGAAAACTCCATTCCGATCATGAAAAGAAGCAGGACGACTCCAATTTCGGCCATCAGTTCAATCTCCAACGGGGCCTTGATGATTCCCATCAGCTTCGGCCCAACCAGGACGCCCGTCAGCATATAGCCAATGATGGTTGGGACTTTTATCCTGGTAAACAAATAGTTGACAAAGGATGAAAGCGCAAAGATGATGACGATGTCCTTTAATACGGAGAGTTCCATGATGACAAGGCAAAAGGATAAAGGCAAAAGTAAAGAACGCCTCGAACTATATTTGCGAACGATTGAATATTTAAACCAAATTACTCAAAAATTTTGCGCCATTTCCGGAGTCCCACACTTTTGCCTTTAACCTTTTGACTTTGTCTTCTTATCAATCAAGTATCGGTTTCGTTCAGACGACGAGCGGGAGATCAGTTCTCCCAGGAATCCGGCCAGAAAAAGTTGTGTACCTAGAATCATTGCGGTTAAGGCGATGTAAAAATAGGGGCTCTGGGTAACCCTTTCCAAAAGAATGCCTTGCAGTTGCTGATAGATCTTGTATCCACCCAGCCAGGCGATAGCCAGGAACCCACATAAAAACATCAGTGAGCCCAGTGTACCGAAAAGGTGCATCGGCCGCTTGCCAAAGCGTGAAATGAAAGAGATGGACATCAGGTCGAGGTATCCGAAGATGAACCGGCTCAGTCCGAATTTGGTGGTACCATACTTCCGTGCCTGGTGCTGGACGACCATCTCCCCAATCCTTGAAAAGCCGGCCTGTTTGGCCATGTAGGGGATGTAACGATGCATTTCTCCATACACCTCAATGCTTTTCACCACATCGTTGCGGTAGGCTTTTAATCCACAGTTGAAGTCGTGCAGCTTAATACCGGTGACCCTGCTTGCCGTTGCATTGTATAACTTACTGGGTAGCCTTTTGGAGATGGGGTCAAAACGTTTCTTCTTCCAGCCTGAAACAAGATCATATCCCTCCTCCCTAATCATCCGGTACAGGGCTGGAATTTCGTCGGGACTGTCCTGCAGATCGGCATCCATGGTAATAACGACGTCTCCTGTGGCCTCTTCGAAGCCGGTGTGGAGGGCGGCCGATTTTCCGTAATTTCGTCTAAACCTGACTCCTTTCACGGAGGGATTGATCAGGGATTGTGATTCGATCCATTGCCAGGATTCATCTGTACTTCCGTCGTCTATGAACCAGATCTCATAGGTGAAGGAGGAGGCCTTCATCACACGGTCGATCCAGGCACTCAGTTCAGGCAAAGATTCCACCTCATTGTACAGTGGAACAACAACAGAAATATTCATGAGCCGGTGTTAAAATATAGTGGATCCCACAGATGCGGGATGAATGTTGATCAATGGATTGCTACTGTTCGTACCCTTCCTCATCCGTTTCAACCTCGTAAAACGGATTTTCAGGCTCTTTCTTGAAAAAGATGGCCATAATCAGGGAGAAGATGAACCCCATCAGGGTAATGGTGAATACCTGGGCAAAGGATAGAATCGCTGGAGTCATGAAATTTTTCTGGGCTCCAAGGGCCTTTTCCACGAAATCGTCCTTGTAACCCTGGGCGAGTAATTTTTCCTCCATCGTAGAGAGCATTTTTTCAATCAATCCCGGTTCTATAAATTTGTAGAGAATGTAGGTAAAGATGGCAAAAAGGATGGCCCCAAAGAGGGATACCAAGGTGCCAAGGCCCAGTGCCCTGGAATAGGGAAGCCCCTCGTCCGTGTTCAATCTTGCAAAGGACCACATGGCAAAACCCGTTCCACCGATGAGAATGGCATACGTCAAAAATCCGGATACTTCGGAAAACGGATTGCCTGATATGTAGAATATCAGGAGGTTCATGATCAGCGCAAGGCCCATGTAAAGACCGTGCATCATGGCAAAATAGTTGACTGAGTGATGTTCGTGTTCCATAAAGCAAGATGTTTTGAGTCGAATTGTAGAACAAATATATTCTAAATTTGGCAAAACCTTTCCATGACACGAAATTGGCTGAAAATAAATTGAATCGGTAACTAATTGTATACTATCGTGGTGAGCTTAAAGTTATAAAAAAAACTACCGGAAGTTTTTTTTTATTTGGTACAAAACGATTTTTTCCTACTTTTGCGGCGGGTAAGTCCTGCACGATCAGCTCCTGTCGAACTCCCCCAGGGTCGGAAGACAGCAAGGGTAGATGGTCGCAGCGGTGCGATGTAGGTAGCTTACCCACTTGCCGAATTAGCTCAGTTGGCCAGAGCACGTGATTTGTAATCTCGGGGTCGTCAGTTCGAATCTGACATTCGGCTCATCAAGTTCTTAACGTTAGCAGGGAAACTCCAAAGTTGGATGTTTTGTCCCGGAAAAAATTTCAATGGAATATCCGGGGAGATACCAAAGCGGCCAACTGG
>CAINVV010000021.1 GCA_903854235.1 uncultured Bacteroidia bacterium
CGATTTGTTTGGCCTTCTTTTCGGCCGCTAAAGTTGCGAGCGCGGCTTTGGATGTTGCATGATGGCGCCACAATATCCCCGTTGTAGTGATTATCAAAAATAGCGTGCCACTAAAAATAATGATCAGTTTCCATTTATTCCACCATAATTGAGTGACCTCGCTTCTGTAATTTTCCTGGGCGGAAAAGCTATCCAGCATGCTGTTGGGAAGGTGAAAATAGAATGGATTTATTGGCAGCTCGACTGCTTCGGTTTTTGGTAATAAAGGCAGAATCTTATTCTGGCTCAGAGTGCGAATGGTTTTTTTGCATAGCGCAGTACGTTGATCAGACAGGCAGCTAGCCAACGCATTTGATATCTCGAAGAGCCGGTCGTCGATGATATTGCATTCTTGAATTCCGGGATTTTGGGCACAGTAAACTTTTGCGTCAGCGATACCGTCAATGGAAATGCCGGATTTCCAATCCAGACGTGCAGTGGCTTGAATTTTTCTCTCATTAGCTTGTAATTGCTTCTCAAAGTCAGTTTCACCACATCCCAAGAGCAGTGTAACGATTGAAGAAAGTGCGATAAGTCGAAGCCTCATGATTCACTTTTTTATTAAATAAAAATCGATTTTGCTGGCTAACCAATCCGGAACAGGTTCGGTCTTATCTTGAACCCAGTGGTTTCGCGGACTTTTTTTCCAGGTTGATACCAGCGCGCCGGGCTTGACTGCTTCCTTATATCTATCGATTATTGCCGGGCTATCAGAAATTATTGAGAACCTGCTATACGAGCTAGGTTTGTCTTCTAAAGAGCTTAGCCCGTGTGCGATTTTTGAAATGAACTCATCAAGATCACGTCCCCATTTTGCGGATAGCTCGATCTCTATGCCGATACGTAATTGGGATTTTGTTGTCCAAACAACGTCCGGACGTTTTTGATCAGACTTATCACCATCAATGATCAGCATCCGTTCAGTTTCATGGCTAATAATAGTTTCAGCGTTGAGGCTATTTAGCGTGGACGACTGAGCAAGGATGTTGTGGCGGATAGTAAGTTGCTCAACTTTGTACGGGTTGATTTCTTTGTAGTGGTATAAAACTTGACTATAACACTCGGCTTCCGATAAACCCTGTTCAGTTAAAGTGTAAAAAGCAGTTGGCACACCGGACGCGGTTTTGGTTTGTAGTAGCCAACCCTGCACGCACAATTTATTTGCATACCCACCGGACGTTCGGCTTACCAGCATTTGAATTATTGTCGAGGTGGTGTAACCCCATCTATATATCCATAGAATCACTTTCAGGCGAGACTCATTGCCTATGTCACGTGGACTTTTACCCTTTGCGGCTAATGACGCACGGGCTTCGGCAAGTTGATCTTTCTTGTATAAATCCTTGGCCAGTTCAAAGACCTGCTCTATTTTTTTATTTGTGTTCTGTGTCATTTGTTTGGGTGGCCTATCGGCTATCTTTCATTATTGATTAATAGTCTTCACTATATTGGTAACTTTGTAATTTGCAAACAAGTTGTTGATATGATATTGTTATTTTACTTTTTAATAATTTTTTATTTTTATAAAAGGTAACATATGGCTAAGCCGAAAAAATACATTGATGACAGCGAAATGTTCCGGGCCGCTGAACAAACAAAGGAGCTTGTCAAAGAGGTTGCCTCAGATTGCAAGCTAACCTTGTCTGAGTTGGCGTCTAAGTTAAGGGGAAATGGATTGCAGATTTCAGATGGTTTGATGCGGCAATACTCATCTGGCCAAAAGCCAATGGGTGATCAGAGGCGTCATGATTTTGTATCGATTGCTGTTCGCAAACTCGGGTGCAGAAGCCGGACGGCAATCAATTTGATGACTTTTGAGAACCTAAATCATATTAAAAAGATGAGAGCTTTATTTACTGATGTCGAGCAGGGAA
>CAINVV010000022.1 GCA_903854235.1 uncultured Bacteroidia bacterium
ATCCTATCATTGGCATTGACGACTTCTGCAGAAATGCGAACCTTATTTAGCATTAGGCTTGGAAGCGTGGCCACGTAGCTATCGGTAGCGGTATCTAACTTGGCAGTAATGATGTCGATGATTTTGATCGAACCCTTTTCTTTGGCCTTCGATTTGAAATATTCCTCTTCTCCCGGACGAACGGTTCTGTCCTGAAGCTGTCTTTTAACGATCTCAAGTCCTTCCTGAATCTCACTCTCATCAGTTGTGGCGCAATACCGACCCAACAAAAATTCGATAACATAAGTAGGTACTGGAAAGGTTTTTCTGAATTGTTCGAGTAAATCCTTGCGAACGACAAAGCCTTCAAATGATTTTGCCGCTAATTGGTCAATTTTATCAAGTTCCATAGCTATTTATTTTAGTCTCCTACTGTGGTCAGTTTCTTATCAAGTATTCTTCCTGTTTCATCCAATAATACAACGGTTGCAGCTTGCGATTCTGCTTCATCAGTCACCATCACCGAACCTCTGTTGTCTTTGATCAATCTGTTCTTTGATTCAACAATAGAGGTGTTTTCATCGTTGAATTTTGTCCGAATATCAATTGTGAATCCATCCAATGCTCCCTCTGTTACAACGGCACATTTTAGGTTAACCCATTTAACGTCTACTATTTTAGCCGCCATTTTTGAAGTACCCGAATTTTCAATGTAAAGTGTAGGTACCAGACATTCGTGCAAGGAAATACCTCCATGTGCATACTCCTCGTTGACTTTGAAAAATGATATCCCAGGGGCATATGCAATAAAAATTGAGGGGTTCCAGCGCCAGGGAAGGTGCAACAGATCTGATTTTGCCCCCTCCTTGATGAGTGCACAACGTCCCCAGCGGGTTTCTGTCAAGCCTTCATACAATTGTGCTTTGGGAAGACCTCCTGGCAGTAATAACCAACCATGATCTGTCACAACTTTTATTCTTTTCACCCCATGACCGAAGGCATGATCGATAATTTCCTGTACCTGTTCGAAAAGCTCTTCGATACGTCTGACAACATCTGATTGTTCTTCATGCCCTTTGGTATCAATATCTCCAATTTCTTGCCAGGATTGTTCTTCAGGATTAATATCGCTGCCTACCGGGATGAACTTGCAATTATTTAATGCCAAGGACTCTCTGAAAGCAGCGGTTTGCAGGTCCTTGCCTATTTTTAGTTGTGGCCTAAACTCCTCAATTTTGCTTGTATTGGATACTGCTCCCGCCATAGGTGAAACAGCCGGTTTAGCCGTAGGTGTCAAAGTTGGAATGGCAGACCAGCCGGGTTCAAGTTTTACCTGGTATTTGGAATTTATCAACCGGGTGTAAAATTCCTGCGCCAGTTCAAACCGAAAAGCATCCACAAATAAAACAAAAGATTCGTTCTCAACAGTTGCAGTCTGACTGGTGAAAATTGTACTATCAGCTGCTACCAGAGCTTGAAATTTCTGGGTAATTAATTCAAGCCATGGTTGGTAGATAGCTTTAATCAATTCCTTGATGAGGGTCTTATCCTGTTCAGTTTTAACTGCAGCCAATGATTTTCGCATGGACTGATCGGTTGCAAAACCCTCCGAAACGTAATAATCCCTCAATTCATTGATGGATGCCGAAGGGAAAGGTTTGGTTGCCATTTCGGCCATTTTACACAAATGCTGTAAGGCTTCTGCCAAAGGAGCTCTCCCAAGTTCACTCCAAACCCAATTTCGGCGAATCTGGTGACTCAGTTCCAGCGTTTTTAATACCACGAGTGCCTCTTTAGGCGTCAATTTCGAAGCCTTTTGCAATGCCTTTCGCAGATCATCTTCCTTAGTCTCGTTTACCTGTGGCCAGCTCTCCTGTGGAAAAGCAAAAATTCCGGTCCCTAAATCGGCAGGCTTTGCTAAGCGAAGCAGTTCCTCAATTTCAGGATATTTTTTAGGGGCTGAAGCGTACATTTGCCAGATGTATTTCCAGGTATTCCGCTGAGATCCCAATTTTTCAGCTATGGCTTTGATATTGCGATAATCCGGAGAAAAATCATATTGCGACTGACATAAGTTGGCAAATACCTCTTGTTTTACCTGGTCCATATTTTGCAATGCAGCATTGCTTTTACACATCCACTTCAGAATGATTGGCACAATATCAGGAAAGAGTTGGTTGTTAAGAAAATCGGCATCAATGATTGATTTACTAGTCAATATTTCTCCGTCCTGCAAAATTTTAGGCAAGGATTTTATTAATGCATATTTGGTTGAAGTATCTTTCTTAACAATCAATCCAAGCCCATAGATCGAATTTTCAACAAAGGCCATTATTGACCATTCCTTGCCATTCTCCTGGGTAAATAGCGTTCCTGTATATTGGTATTCCAGCAATGGTTGAAACTCAAGTCCGGCATTCTCAACATTTCTTAGATCACTTTTAGCAACGCCGGGAAGATAAATTATTGGCGTTACTTCTTCATCCCAGTCGGCCTCAGGCAGCGTTTTGGCCACCATACATTTTAACCAGATAGCCGGACCCTGTTTTATAGCGGGATCGTAGGTGCCAAAAGCAAGTAGCTGTGGCATTACTGTTTGAAAGAATGGAATTACCTCTGTCCACTGCCGTTCAGGATCAGGCCAAAGTATCACCTCAGGCTTTACCATGATGCTGCTATTGTGTTGCTCTGCCTGCCCTAAAGCCTGAATAACTTTATCGAATATGCTATTTGCCATGAAAATCTCTTTTACAAAAACCTTATATTTGTTAATCTATGGTGTGTCAAATCCTATCATTGTCTTATTCAGATTTCAATAGTTTTTTCCCCTTTGCGGTTAATCGGTATTTTTGCAGTCGACTATTGGGCTTATCCGGTATTTCCATTTCAATAATACCATGATCAATTAAAGGTTTAATATTGGTGGTGAAATTCTTAGTTTGATTGTCTAATCCCAGAAAACTCAAAAT
>CAINVV010000023.1 GCA_903854235.1 uncultured Bacteroidia bacterium
CGATTTCAATTTTTGGAGACCGAGTGCCTCCTGAACGTTGTTGGAAGGAATACAAACAGTATGTCCCTCCTGTTGATTCAGTTCCAACAGCTGCGCATTTTCCAGCAATCTGTAGGGATTGGAGAGAAAGGAGGAGTCTTGTGCTTGAATAGCTACAGAAAATTGCAAACAGAGGAAGATTGTTGCAAGATTTTTTCGATTCTCAATTTTCGATTTTGCCGACCTGTTCATTCTGATATATTTTGAAAATTCTTTGCTGAAGTTTTGCGTTTCAATTCTGGAGCTCAGCCGAAACAAGCCAAAGATAGATTTGGTTTGGGTATGTTCTCCAATCAACGGATGTTCATTTGTTTTTGACACAGCAAGATAGTGAAAGATAAGCTATTTTTTTATCAGGCAGGGTAGATAATATATAATTTACCGTCAAATTATAGCAGGAACTGCCCTCCCCAGGGATGGGATTCTACCTCAAAAATATACCCTGTTTGTTTTCTAAAAACTTCGTTTAAATTTGGAGCATTCAACTTTCTACCGGAATAACGCATTCATAAGAACAAAACACAAGCCCCGTTATGAGCAATTTGATTGAAAGGACCCAATCGGCCTACGAATATCCGCTACTGATCAAACAGCTGTTTGCTGCACCCATGTGGAAGAATCCGGACCAGGTGATCATTTACAAGGATCAGCTGACCCTTACCTATAAAACCTGGCAGGAAAGGGTTCACCGGCTTGCCAATGCCCTCACCTCCATCGGAGTCAAACCGGGGAATACGGTTGCCTTCATGGATTGGGATTCACATCGGTATCTGGAGGCCTATTATGCCATTCCGATGCTGGGAGCGGTGCTGCATACCATCAATGTCCGGCTGTCCCAGGAGCAGTTGGTCTACACCATTGACCATGCAGAGGATGATGTGATCATTTGTCACACTGAATTCCTTCCCTTGCTCGAAGGTATTCGCGGTCGTATCGCGGAAGGAAGGAAATTTATCCTCATAGACGAAGGGGGAGAAATCGCCAAAAATCATTTCCATTTCGAAGGGGAATATGAAAAAATGCTTGCAGAAGCATCACCCAGGTTCGAATTTCCGGATTTTGATGAAAATACCAGGGCCACCACCTTTTACACTACAGGGACAACTGGCTTGCCAAAAGGGGTTTATTTTTCACACAGACAGCTTGTACTCCATACGCTCACTACCACCGCCGCTCTTGCCGCCAATTCACAACAGGGAAGGTTTCACAGGGAATCCATCTACATGCCGCTTACGCCAATGTTCCACGTTCATGCCTGGGGAATACCGTACATTGCTACGTTTATGGGTGTCAAACAAGTCTATCCCGGGAAATATATACCTGCCATGCTCCTGAATCTGCTCGAAACGCACAAGGTAACTTTCAGCCATTGTGTCCCTACCATATTGAATATGCTGTTGAAAGATCCCTCCTCTCAGTTGTGCGACCTCTCCCGTTGGTCCTGCATCATCGGAGGAGCAGCATTGCCCAGGGCGGTGGCCCTCGAGGCAATGAAGCGCGGAATAGATGTTTTTGCAGGCTATGGGATGTCCGAAACCTGTCCGGTATTGTCCCTCTCGCAACTCACCATCGCAGAACTGGAGCTTTCTCCGGAAGAACAGGCCGATCTTCGTTGCCGTACTGGCCGGCCGATTGGTTTGGCGCAAATGGTGGTGGTGGATTCGGAAGGAGTTGAAGTTCCGAATGACGACAAGGCTCCTGGGGAAATTATCGTTCGCGCCCCCTATCTGACCCAGGGATACCTGAAGGATCACGTCCACTCCGAGAAACTATGGGAGGGTGGCTGGATGCATACCAACGACGTGGCCTGCGTGAATCAGGGCGGAAGCATCCGCATCACAGACCGGTCGAAGGATGTCATCAAAGTGGGAGGTGAATGGCTCAGTTCTCTGGAGATTGAAGATGTCATCGCCAAACACGAGGGAGTGGCAGAGGTAGCCGTCATCGGCGCTCCGGATCTCAATTGGAGCGAAATTCCCCTGGCCATTGTGGTTGCAAAGGCAAATTCCAATTTTGACGACAGGGAGATCGTTCAAATCGTGAAAGCCAGCGTAGATTCAGGGGTACTCCCCAGAGAAGCCATTACCATGAAGGTCGTAAGGGCCGAATTTATAGACAAGACCAGCGTCGGGAAAATCAACAAGGTGGCACTCAGGGAAAAGTTTCTTTCCGGATTATAAATAGAGCAACCTGGTCTTATCAACCTGCTAAAATTAAAAAAGGCTGACATTCAACTATTCAGAATGTCAGCCTTTTGTTGGTATCAGCTAATTAATATCCGGCATTTTGTGTGTAAAGTCCGGGAATGGCATCCAGTTGGGATTGCGGAACCGGATAAACAATGTATCCGGCCACTACGGGATTCATCTGTTTCCTCGTAGCATCATCCACCGTCATCCAGCTGTTCATGATGGTGATCAGGTTTCCGCTGCGTTGAAGGTCGAACCAACGGCTGCCTTCGTCTGCGAACTCACGTCTTCTTTCATCATAGAGTTGTGTCAGGGTAACACCCGACAAGGCGGGTGTTCCGACTCCTGCCCTGGTTCTAACCTGATTCACGATGGCATCCACATCGGTTGCCTGTGATCCAGGTGCACCGTTCAGTACACATTCAGCTTTCATCATCAAAATATCCGTGTATCGGATGGCGATGAAATTGATCCCCCAGTCAAAACGGCTGGTGGATGGAATCTTTGTGAAATCAAGATACTTCTGGAAGAATGGTCTTGTTTCCGTACTACCAGAATTGTTGTAAGAGGCCGTATGGATCGCAAAGGTTTTGCGCACATCGTTTGCGGCATATTTGCTGATCAAGTCATTGGATACCGGAATGGCCTCCAGGGCTCCGTTCGATTTCGTATCGTTGATTGATTTAAAGTAAATATTTGCACACAAAATTGTTGGATAGGTAGCTCCATAAATGGAAGAGGTACCGCTGGCTCCCGTCACATACATTACATCAAACACCGCCTCCTTATTCACAGTTGGATTCTGGTTGGAATAGGAAAAAATATTGGCAAAACTGGAATTGAAAGTAAATAGTCCGCTGCTGATGATATCCTGGATCAATGGCAGGGCAAGATTCCATTCACTCAGTCCGAGACCGGGACCTTCTACCCCGTAGGTCGGGCCCGACCTGGCCATGTACACCTGAGCCAGTAATCCTTCCGCAGCATATTTGGAAGCCCTGCCTACATCCACTCCGGTATAGCTTGCAGGCAGAACGGCGATCGCTGCCTGAAGATCTGAAATAATCAATTTATAGACATCTGCTACTGCACTGCGTGGGATGGTGTTTGCTTCAGACGCAATAACCGTATGGTCGATCAGTGGAACTTTTCCATAATATCTGACCAGATCGAAATAGTAAAAGGCACGCAGGAAACGTGTTTCTGCCTCCAGCCTGGCTTGCAGAGTAGCCGAATTGATCAGGTTTCCGTTTTTCTTGATCTGTTCCAAAACTTCGTTGGCGCGGAAAACTCCATTAAAATCCGTACTCCATGCCTCTTCAACATAGGCATTGCCCGTCATGGATTTTTGAAAATTATTGATCGGATCCCAGTCGCGAACACCCAAATCAGAGACTCCATAAATATTGTCTGAGCGAATTTCAGAAAGGTTGAGCAATCTGTCGGGATAGGTTCTCAGAACACTGTACACCGCATTGACACCCTGGACGAAGTCACTGGGCGACTGGTAAAAGGTTAACGTAGTACCCTGCGAAATCGGGATCTGATTCAAATCCTTGCTGCAGGAGGTTGACAGGATGGATACCGCCAGGATGGTTATATATAATATCTTCTTCATTTTCAATGGATTTAAAGGTAATTAAAAGGTGATATTTAACCCTACGATGATCGATTTCGCCAATGGCAAACCACCGTAGTCACCGGCAGCCAGGTAATTGGCATTGCCGCTGAGGTCCGTATTGGTGGCATCCGGGTTAGCACCTCCGTAATATTTGTCGTGCCCAAACCAGTTTTCTGCGGTGACATAGACGCGTGCACCCTCCAGAATATTCTTTTTGATCACTTTACCCAAATCATACCCGATGGTAATGTCACGGATACGCCAGTAATCGGATGAATACAACCAGTCGGTATTTACGATACGGCCAAAGGTGGAATAAGCTTTACTTACACGACCTGCACCTACCTGGGTGGCTGATTCCCACCTGTCAAGATAGAAGGATGGAGCATTGTCCGTGAATCCCTGTCCCGTTCTGGTGATGGCGCGACCCAATAGGGAGTAGACGGATCCTCCGTTCTGTCCCTGAACCAGGATACTGATGTCAAATCCCTTGTATTTGAAGGTATTGGTCATTCCCCAGGTATAATCCGGGTTTGGATGGCCGACAATCTGACGGTCATTGGCATCGATGACACCGTCCGGAACGCCTTTGGGTCCGCTGATGTCCACATATCTTGGGTCACCAACAGTTTCTGTCCCATACACCGCCGCATGGTTGTCAATATCTGCCTGGGTGAGGCAACCATTCTGCTTGACGACAAAAATGCTGTTCATCGGTTGTCCAACCTTCAAAATGAAATTGGAGATGTCGAAGGAGGAAGGAATCAAAATCTGTGTCTGACCTGGCCCCAATGCAACGACTTTATTGGTATTGTGACTGACGGTCACGGAGGTGGTCCACTGGAATTTTCCAACCATATTTCTGGAAGTCAACTCAAATTCTTCCCCAATGTTTCTCACGGAACCCGTGTTGGTCAAATAGGTAGAGAAACCAGTCACTTCAGGCACCTGAACGTTCAACAACAGTTTGGTGTTGAGCTTATTGTAATAATCGAATGATCCTGTGATCCGGTTCTTCAGGAAGCCAAAATCCAATCCCAGGTCATAGGTAACCGACCGTTCCCATTGCAGGTCGGGATTGGCAATCTTGCTGGGCGACTGTCCAATAACGGCTGCAGTAGTTGTTCCCAGGGCATAACCCGAGGAAACCAGAGTTGGAATAGGTGCATAATCTGAACCAAGGTTATTGGTTCCGTTGGCACCGTAGCTGGCTCTGATTTTCAAATCGCTGGCGACGGTCAAGTGCTTCATAAAATCTTCCTTCAAAATATTCCATCCCACAGAAGCGGAAGGGAAGACTCCATATTGGGCATTGGCTCCAAACCTGGAGGAACCATCTTCACGCAAACTGGCAGACAGCATATACTTGTTGTTGTAGCTGTATTGCACACGGCTGAAGTAAGACAACAAAACGTTTTGGGTGGAGGAGGAACTACCGGTAACCGCCGAAGCCGCATTCAGGGTTTGAATGACACTGCTGGTGTAACCGCCACTGGATGCCAGCGAAGAGTTATCCGTTCTGTCAAAATTGTAGGATTGTCCGAGCAGTACATTCAAGTTGTGACCACCCTTGAACGAAGTGGCATAGGAGAGGGTGTTTTCGTTGACAAAAGTCTGCCGCTTGTAGGTATTGAAAGTACCCGATGTATTGGAGGTAAGGGCCTTCCCGGCAGGGTCAAAGGTTCTGCTCAGCAAGGTACTTGAGACAGTGTAAGGCACGTACGAACGGGAGTTGTTATCCGTATTGTCAAAGTTGATGGAAGTCCTGAAAGAGAGTCCTTTCATGATCTCGTATTCGCCATAGAGGGAAGCCAGTGTCCTGAATCTCTTCGTTTCACCAACTATGTTTTCCAGTTTGCCCAGCACGCTGTTTGTGGTATTGCTCCATACATATTGGGGATTGTTGAAAACGTTGGCATAAACACCTCCTGCAGCCTCCTGTACCGGGCTCATGCTGAGCGACTGGTGGAAGATGTTATCCTTGCCTTCCACACCCGGGTCTTCGATGACGGAATAGGTTGGGGCAATGTTGATGCCCACTTTCAGTTGCCTGGTGGCATTCACCTCCACGTTGGCCCTTGCTGAATAGGTCTTGTATCCGGTGTTTTTGACGAATCCATCCTGGTTGGCGAAATTTCCCGATACGAAATATTTGACGATATCATTTCCACCACTTGCGGTGACCTCGTGATTCTGCATTTTCCCCGTTCTGAAGATCTGGTCCTGCCAGTTGATAAAGGTCAATCCGGCGTGATCAGCCAGCGCCCATCTCGGATCCAGAAAATAGCTGGCACTGAAGGATCCTACAATGGCTGTACGTGCAGCGGTATCATCCGTAATCTTGGCACCCTTGGCACCATAAGCAGCTAAATATTGTCCGTTGATAATTTCTGTTGCCCTGTCGATCCATCCCTGGCCATCCAGCATATCCACTTTCCTGCTTGCTTCGTTGATCCCGAAGTAGGTATTGTAGGTAATCTTTGGTTTGCCGGTCTGGCCCCTTTTGGTCGTAATAAGGATGACCCCGTTGGAGGCTCTAGATCCGTAAATGGCAGCAGCTGCAGCATCTTTCAATACCTGGATCGACTCAATGTCGTTTGGATTGATGTTGTCCAGCGGGTTACCGGTTGCGTAGTTTCCGGCACCATTGGTCGAGGAAGTAGATAGAGGGAAGCCATCAATTACATACAAAGGCTCATTGCCTGCGCTGATGGATCCTGTTCCGCGAACCTGGATACTGAATGCCTTGCCGGGAGCACCAGTGGTTTGCTTCACGTTCACCCCTGCCATCTGACCTACCAATGCCTGATCAACACGAGAGATGGCCCGCTCATCGAGATTTTCATTTTTCAGTGTTGAAACGGAGGTGGTCAGATTGGCTTTCTTTGTCGTTCCATATCCAACTGCTACCACCTCTTCCAAATTGGTAGTCGCTTCAACGAGGGTCACATCGTATTCTGATTTTCCGCTTAGCGATACCTCCTGGGTACGCATTCCGACGAAAGAGAAGATCAGCGATTTGGCATTTGCCGGAACGTTCATCGTAAAACTGCCAA
>CAINVV010000024.1 GCA_903854235.1 uncultured Bacteroidia bacterium
AATAGGATTCACCCAGTGCCATCTGAAGTGCATCGGCTGTTTGAATGGTGGAGACAACCAAAGGGGTTCCCCCTATCAATTGATATTTTTTCCAGGATTTTCTGTACCTGCTGCGACTGATCACAAAGGAAAGCAGGTTCCTGGTCACTTTCCCATAGGGCAGAATAGCAGGATCCTTAAACATCCTTGAGAGGAATATTTTCAGCTCTTGCGGAGATTCCGGTCCTCCCATGTTAACCAGCAAAACACCCTTCATATTTTTGATTTACGATTTTCGATTTACAATTTGGGAATTTGGAAAGCCGAATTGGGTATCGTTGCACCAAAACCGTCCATGACTAAAATACACGAAATCCAATTTGACTTCCCCACTCTTCACTTTTCACTCTTAGCTCTTCACTTCTTACCCTCTCATCTTCCCAGTATTCCTAGTCTTCCCAGTCTTCCTCAGACCGTCTTTGAATAGAGGCCCTCTCCCGATTTCAAGGCCGGATCGAGGAGCATTGCGATGTTTCTGGCGCAAAGGAAGCCTTTTTCTGTCAGGCGAATCTGATGACCGTCTAAATGCATCAGTCCGTCCCTAGTGAATTCTTCAAATTTTGAAGCGTCAAAGGAAAGCAAATCTTTCAGATATGCAATCGTGAGACCAAACTCTTCTGCCACTTCATCCAGATGAAGCAATCCGTTGCACATGATGCGATTGATGACTGCGCGTACAACCTGTTCCTCTTTGCTGAGCTTGTAACCGCGGTCGATGGCCGTACCCGTTGTTTCGATGTCCTCCATATACTTCAATATCTCCTTGTGATTTTGGGCATATGCGCCCCCTAGCTGGCTGATGGAGGAGGAACCAAACGCATATACCTGTCCGGTAGTTTCCAGCGTACAATAGCCCTGAAAATTGCGGTGAAGCTGCTTGTTCTGATAGGCTTTGGTCAGGTCATCTTCGGGAAGTGTAAAATGATCGATCCCAATGGAACAATATCCGGCTTCCCTCAACTGGGAAGTGGCCTGCAAAAAGAGGTTCATCTTTTCGTTGGCATCCGGCAATCCAATTACCTCCAGCTGTTTTTGAGCCTCTTTCACCCACGGAACGTGGGCGTAGGAGAAAGTTACGATCCGGTCGGGCCGGATGGCGATGGCCTGCTGGATGGTTTCGCGGAAACTTTCTGCGGTCTGCAGCGGAAGTCCGTAAATAAAATCGAGGTTGATACCCCTGAAGCCCTTGGATCGCAGGTAATCCACCACCTCTTTTACCGGATGCCTGGGTGCTTCCCTGTTGACCACTTTCAGCACATCTTCCCTGAAATCCTGAATGCCCAGACTGATTCGGTTGAAGCCCATTTCGGCCAACTGATCGATGTGAGGGTAATCGAGGTAGGCAGGACTGCATTCCATGGCAATTTCTGCATGGTCAGCGATGGTAAAATGACTGCGAATCCAATCCATGATCTCCCGGATGTAGTTCATGGAGATGGAATTGGGAGTACCCCCACCCCAATGAATCTGCGTCACGCTTCTTGAATCATCCAACAGAGTGGCGACCAGTTCAATTTCTGTCTTCAGGGCAGCCACATACCGCTCCACTACCTTTTTGCGTTGGGCAATAACCGTCGAGCAGCCACAAAAATGGCAGCGCTGCGGACAAAACGGAATGTGAATGTAGAGCGATATATTGGCCGGTTGCTGCTGGTTCGAGGCTTTCAGTTCACTGAGATAATCCGAAGTGGTAAATCCCTGGTTGAAAAAATTGGCCGGTGGATAACTGGTGTATCGCGGACCCGACACATTGTATTTGTGAAGAAATTCTGCGTTGATTTCCATCTTACCCCCTGTTCCAATTGGTTTGTTTGATCCAGTCGACCACAAATTTTGCATTTTCAAACGGGATTCCAGGTATGAAACCGTGACCGAGGTTGAATATCCAGGCTTGCTCCCTGGATCCGAAATCCACCAGTTTTTCCAGCGTGGACTGTATGACGGTTTGGTCGGCGAAGAGCAACCTGGGATCCAGGTTTCCCTGCAGGCCAATGCCGGGGTGGACAAGGACTCGTGCCTCTTCCAGGGTGATCTGCCAGTCGATGCTCAAAAAATCGGCATCTTCGGGTTCGATGTATTTGATCCCGTATCCCAATCCCTTGGGCAAAAAGATGACGGGAACACCCTCCGCCCTGACGGCCGTGGCAATTCTTCTGACGCAAGGCATCATCACCTCCCGATATAGGTCGGAAGGAATCAAACCTGCGTGCGTTTCAAAAATCTGAAAGGCGGAGACCCCGTGTCTCACCTGATTCACGGCGTATTCAATGGAAAGTTCAGTAATTGCCTCCAGTAACCTGACTGTCATCTTCCTGTCCTTGTATAACAAAGCCAGGGCATCCGGGAAAGTGTGGTTCGAACTCAAACCCTGTACCATGTAGCACAGGGTGGTGAAAGGTGCTCCGCAGAAACCAATCAACGGAATATCCGCTGGTTTGGTACGTATGATTTCGTCGATGGCATCGTAGATGTAGTGCAATTTCGAGGTATCCGGTTTCAATGCCGAAGCGGGATCAGAAAGCTCCTTCAGGGCTACGTCGAATTTTGGACCCGAATCCGTGAAGTTCAGGTTCATTCCCAGTGCTGCCGGAATGACCAGGATGTCCGAAAAAAGAATGGCTGCATCAACGCCCAAATCATGCACCGGCATCAGCGTGACCTCTGCGGCCAATTTTGGATTGTGCATCAGCTCCGAAAAAGTGTGGCTTTCGCGTAATTTGAGATAGTTGGGCAACACACGGCCTGCCTGACGCATAAACCAGACTGGTGGGCGGGATGTTTTTTTACCGTTTATTGTATCCAGAAAAAGAGAATTGCTCATTTTTTTTACTTTTCACTTATATAAGCCGTTGCCCCAGAGCTGCTGCTAAAGGGCAATTGACTCCTATTTAAAACTTTTATCAACAGCAGGTCAAAGTTGCCTCAAAGCCTGTAGGTTTGCATCTATTATCTGATCAATTTCTTCATCCGTGTGGGCGTACGAGACAAAAAGACATTCAAACTGCGAGGGAGCCAGGTAGATTCCGCTTTCCAGTGACTGTTTGAAATAACTGGCGTATTTATCTGTATCAGAAGACATTGCTTCATCCAAATTGTTTACTTTTTTCGCTTCCGTAAAGAAGAGGGTCATCATCGAACCAACCCTGTTGACTACTCCGCTTACGCCAGTTTCCTCCAGGTTTCGTTTGATTCCCTCTTCCAGACGGGCTGCCTTGCGTTCCAGCTCCGTATAAAGGTCTTTGGTCTCTTCGATCATGGTCAGCATGGCAATACCTGCTGCCATGGCCAGCGGATTTCCTGACAAGGTACCTGCCTGATAAACTGGACCAATGGGTGCCATTTGCTCCATGATCTCTTTCCTTCCGCCGTAGGCTCCTACCGGGAGTCCACCGCCAATGATTTTTCCGAGTGTGGTAAGATCGGGCGCAACACCGAAATACTCCTGAGCTCCACCTTTCGCAAGACGGAATCCGGTGATGACTTCATCGAAAATCAGCAATGCACCATATTTGGTGGTGAGTTCTCTCAGTCCCTGCAGAAATTCTTTCGTAGGAACAACAACGCCCATGTTTCCACAGACAGGTTCGAGGATTACAGCTGCAATCTCACTCCCCTTTTCCAGAAAGAGTGCCTCCACAGAGGCCAGGTTGTTGTATTCGGCCATCAGGGTATCTTGTGCCGTGCCTTTTGTAATTCCCGGACTGTTGGGAATGCCCAGCGTAATGGCGCCGGAGCCTGCTTTGATCAGGAAACTGTCGCCGTGACCGTGGTAGTTTCCGGCAAATTTAACAAATGACTCCCTTCCGGTGAAACCGCGGGCCAGCCGGATCGCACTCATGGTGGCCTCTGTACCCGAACTCACCATCCGAACCAGCTCGATGGAGGGAACCATCCGGATGATCCTTTCGGCCATCTCCGTTTCATATTCGGATGGAGCTCCAAAACTTGTGCCTTTTAATGCAGCTTCCGAAATGGCCTGAAGGATGCGTTCGTGTGCATGTCCAAAGAGCATCGGACCCCAGGAGGCCAGACAATCTATGTACTGATTTCCATCCAGGTCCGTGATGACAGTTCCCTTTGCCTTTTTGACAAATACCGGATTTAGTCCCACACTTTTGAATGCCCTGACAGGTGAATTGACACCCCCTGGGATGCATTTCTGTGCCCTTTCAAAGGCGGCTTTGCTTTGTTCGAATTTCATGAGTAACAAATCTTTTTTTTGTATTCCTGTTGGGGCGTCCCTTGTGGTCGCCCCAAGATAGATACTTTGTAATGCAAGAGAGGGCAACCACAAGGGTTGCCCCAACTGAAACTTTATCCCTTGAGAATTTTTGCCGCTTCAACGGCGTGGTAGGTAATGATGATATCTGCACCGGCTCTCTTGATAGAGGTAAGGATTTCCATCATGACACGCGGACCATCGATCCATCCGTTGGCTGCTGCCGCCTTCACCATGGAAAATTCTCCGCTGACGTTGTAGGCAGCTACGGGCATTTTAAATTCATGCTTCACGCGGTGAATGACATCCAGGTAACTGAGAGCAGGTTTCACCATCACGATGTCGGCTCCTTCTGCGATATCCAGTTCAACCTCCCTGATGGCCTCGTTGGTATTGGCAGGATTCATCTGGTAGGTGGCACGGTTGCCAAACTTGGGTGCGCTCTCGGCAGCTTCCCTGAAGGGACCATAGAAACCAGAGGCATATTTGGCAGAATAGGCCATGATCGGAATTTTGTAGAATCCGTTGGCATCCAGTTGTTCCCGGATTATGCCTACCCGGCCGTCCATCATATCACTGGGGGCTATTACATCGGCACCTGCCTCGGCCAGGGAAACAGATTGTTTGGCCAGGGTGACGAGGGTAAGATCGTTGTCTACATCTCCGTCCACGATGGTGCCACAATGTCCGTGGACCGTGTATTCACAGTTGCAGACATCGGCTATCACCAGCAATCCCCTGGTAACCGGATCCAGCTTAATGGCACGAATGGCCTGCTGAACGATTCCATTGTGTTCACAGGCGACACTTCCGTCTTCATCCTTAATCGGAGGAATGCCAAAAAGCAATACCGATTTTACTCCGGCTGCCACGATGTTCTTGCACTCCTCTACGAGTAGGTCCACAGAAAGCTGAGAGTTGCCAGGCATCGAACTGATCGGGTTGTTCACATTGGTCCCGGAACAAACAAACAAGGGCATCACAAAATCATCGGCAGAAAGAGTGGTTTCGGTGACCATGGCTCTCAAAACGCCGTTGTATCTTAATCTTCTCAATCTTGTAACAGGAAATCTCATGACCTTAATTTTTTAGTTTTTGTAATATTGAAGAATGGCCTCTGTAAGACCTTCTGTATTAGACATTTTTGCGGTCATCAGCGGTTCATAGCCCGCCTCCAGGATGGCCCTGGAAGTAGTCGTTCCGATGCTGCCTATTTTCAGTTTTCCAAGCAGACTCGTGTCCACGAAGGAGGTAAAGTTATTGAAAGTGGATGGACTCGTAAAGAGGATCAGGTCATACAAGCCATCCGTAATCTGTTTGATCACCATGGGATCGGCAGATTTCGGCTGCGTGGTCTCGTAAACATTGATGCGCGCTACCACATTGCCGACAGCAAGTAAGTTTTCCAGTGTGTCATCAGCCAGATTGCCCAATGCCAAAAGTATCTTGCTGTTATTGGGCTGATATACCATCCTAAATTCTGCACCCATTTCTGCCGAGCCGTGCTCCTTCCCTGTAAAAGCAGGTGAATACCCATAATATTCCAGTTCGGAGGCAGTTTTGGTCCCCACTACTGCAACGCGAAGCGAAGCTGGTAATTCGGAGGCTCCTGTCAGGTCGATCAGTTGTTTGAAGAAATGTGCCACACCGTTTCGACTGGTAAAGAAGAGCCAATCATAACTGCCAAGCAGTTCCAATTCTGTCTGGTCTTCTTTTTTCAGCAAGGCAGGTTTGATCTCTATCATTGGCAGGGACAACAGGGTGGCACCCTGTGCCTTGAGCAGATCAGGAAGGGTATCACCGGCCTCCGGCGCACGGGTTGAGATGAATATTTTTCCTGAAAGAGGCAGATCCTTGTTTTGTGAGAAGGGATCCTCCAGTCGGATCGCTTTCAATATTTCTCTTCCACCCTTCCGAAGCAGACGCTCGGCAAGTTGAACGGACAGTTCCACTGCCTGATGAAGATCACCGGAAGCTGTTTCTTTGATGAATTCCTCCCCGTTGATGCTGGAGATGAATCCTGTGATCTCAAATTGATCACCGGCTATTTGGCTAAAACTACCTACCGGGATCTGACATCCCCCTTCCAGGGTACGCAAAAAGGCTCTTTCGGCATCCGTAGCCAATAGGGTTGGTTGATCGTTGATGGCGGAGAGCAGATCGGCTATGGCGGTGTCATTTTCCTTGATTTCGATGGCAATTGCCCCCTGGCTGCAAGCAGGAATCACCAAATCCGTATCGATCATTTCAGAAATGTATTGGTCCATCCCCAGCCGTTGCAACCCTGCACCGGCCATCACCATCACCGTGCAATACCCCTCCTCCATTTTCCGGATACGGGTATTTACATTGCCACGAATCTCAACAATGTTAAAATCCTTGTTGATGCGCAGCAATTGAGCCTTGCGCCGCAAACTGGAGGTGGCAATGATATCGGAAACAGTAAGATCTTTTAGGGTTCTCCCAGAGGTGCTGATGACCGCATCCCTCACTTCGCCGCGTTTGAGTACGGCTCCAAGAACCACCCCTTCGGGAAATCGGGTAGGCAAATCCTTGAGACTGTGTACCGCCATGTCTATCTCATCCTCGAACATAGCAATTTCCAACTCCTTGGTAAACAATCCTTTATCTCCAATTTTAGACAAAGGGACATCCAGAATCTTGTCCCCTTTGGTTTTAATCACGACAATCTGAAAGTTGAGATGGGGGAATTTCTCTGCCAATGCCTCCTTGACGACATTGGCCTGGTAGATGGCCAGCTGGCTTCCCCTGGTGCCGATCCGTATGGTTTGCTCCATGCTTAATTTTGTGCGAATAATTGGTTAACAACGGAGGTGAACTCCCTGTTGCAGCCATTGTCGGTGGCTGCTTTGATATTTTCAATCATCATACCTATCAATTTCTTGGTAATAAGGTCCCCGTATTCAAGGGCTTTCTCGTAATCTTCCACCTCTTTGTTCTTGATCAGTCCATCCAGTACATTTTTGCTTGCCTCCTGAAAACTAATTGAGATCGTTTTAAATGTTGGAGCCAGTGCCCGGATGTTAAACCACTTCATAAACTCGGCAACGGAAGCTTCAATCATTTGTTCTGCCAGAAAGATCTCCCCTTTTCGTTTTTCAAGATTATTTTCGATGACATGGTTGAGCGCGTCGACATCGTAAAGATGAACGTGCTCCAGGGCTCCAACTTCCATTGCTACGTTGCGAGGTACGGACAGGTCGATAAAAAACAGCGGCTTACCTGCTCTCTTCAGCATCACCGACTTCACCAGTTCTAGATCAAAAAGTGGCCTTTTAGAAGCAGTAGAGGTAATAACGATGTCATTGAGGCAAAGTAATTCTTCCAAATCATCCATCTCACCAACTTTGGCGTGATATTTGGCCGCCAACTCTTCTGCTTTTTCCTTCGTTCTGTTGACGATGGTAAAAAGGGAACAATTCTTCTTGACCAGATTTAAAAGGGTTAATTCGCTGGTCTGACCGGCTCCAACCAACAACACTGGATGGGTATTCAAATGATGCAATTTTTTGGACGCCAATTCTACTCCCGCATAGCTGATCGATACGGCACCCTTGTTTAGGGCAGTATCCGTACGGACCTGCTTTCCGGCTTTCAGGGCATCGTCAAAGAGTTTATTCAGTCCACAACTGATCAGTTTGTTCGTTTTACTGATCTGCAAGGCCGTTTTTATCTGGCCAACAATCTGGTATTCTCCCAATGCCATCGAATCCAAACCGGAACCTACGTGGAACAAATGGGATGCCACCACTTCATTTTCCTTGTGGTAGAAATATTTTCGAACCTCCCGGTCAACCTTCCTGAAATTAAAAAGCAAATTTTCAATATCCGGACCACTCAACGGTACCAGGATCTCATTCATCTCGTAATAAATCTCCGTTCGGTTGCAGGTGGAAAGCACGATTGCTCCCGAAACGCCATTCAATTGAAGCAATGGAATGAAACGTTTGATGTCTTCTTCACAGAAAACAAAACGTTCCCTAACTTCTATGGGTGCTGATTTGTGGTTTAATCCGAGTAGTCCTAACATCTTGTGATACCGGTAATGTTTTTTCGGAAGCGATATTAGAAACAGATTCTGTAGTAAATCTGAAGTTGGCAGCACGTTGAGGATAGCTAATGTAGAATTAACTGCTGGTGTTGGAACGGGAAAAAGCTGAGAGGAACCATCTTCTGTAGAAAAAGTAACAATAAAATCGATTGCCAGCAACTACAAAATGCTCTATTATTGCCACTTAGATGTTCTGAAAATTAGCAAGAGCCAAAATCCCTACCCCTCTCCTAACGGGAAACAATAGGATACGATTCAACTATCTGGATTAAATCAAAATTAACTGATGCTCCTATTTAAATCAGTTCCGGCATTCTTATTATAGACTACAGTCATGCAATGCATCTGCTCCCTGAACTGGTAAGCGATTTCAAAACCATAAAGAGCACAAATCTTCTGGACAATGGCCAGTCCCAGTCCCAAAGATTCGGGAGAGGTCGTGGATTTGTAAAATCTCTTGAACAACAGATTTTCATCCGCCGATACACCGGACCCGGTATTGGATATTCTTATGCAAGTCGATGTTACCTCAACGAGAAGTCTTCCTCCCTTTACATTGTGTCGTACTGCATTTTTAACCAGGTTAACGATTAGCATCTCCGCCAGGTACGGATTCATCATCAGCCTCACTTCCGGATCGATCTGTTTGACCACCTCAATTTTTTTGGATCGGATCAGGTCCTCCAGATTTTCAAGCAATCCTTTAAGGATGGCCTCCGGACTTACCATTTTCGACTCCGGGAATTGCTTGTTCTCAATTTTTGCCAGCAAGATCAACGTACTGTTGTATTTCGAAAGCCGGATGGAAGCTTCGTAGGCATCGGCCAGCGCCTTGTACTGTTTCTCATTCATTTCACCCGATTGGAGCAGGAGTTCCAGTTTTGAATTGATGATAGCCAATGGGGTCTGAATTTCATGGGAAGCATTCTCTGTGTACTCCTTCAGGTTGAGGTAATCATTCTTTATCCGCTCCGTCATCGCGTGCAACACCCGGTTCAATTCGGAGAATTCCTTCACATCCGAATCCTGCAGGGCAAAATCTTCGTGCGCATTCAGATCATACCTGTTGATCTTTTCGATGGTATCGTAGAATGCACTCCAAACCATTCTCGAAGAGTACCTGTTGACGATCAGCAAGGTCAGGATGAGCAAAATGACCAGGATCGTCATGGTCATGATGATGCTGACAATGAGCGAATCAGTCTCTTCCAGGGATTTAAAAATCCGGACTTCAAAGGATTGGTCGTTAACAGTTTCTGTAAAAGCCAATTGTCTGTAAAGTTGATACCTGTGTTCTTCCTTGCTGTAGATCAGCGTATCGGCATAATGATCCTGTGAGCCTGTCTTATCCACTGGCTTTATCAACACCATTTCGCTTCTGCCGGGGGGCTGACTCACAGAGGAATGTGCTTCTTCCATTTGGCGAACGATGCTGTTTTTCCGCTTTTCCATCTCCGTGTTTACCTTGCCATCGACCTGCAAACGAAGGGAATAGTAAAATGCTATGACCCCGAAAAGATAGATAAACAGGGAGATAGACAAAAGATTCAGCGTGGTTTTTGTAAGTAGTCTCAAGAGAGGTCGAATTTATATCCCAGTCCGTAAATGGTCTTGATGTAATCCTTGCACCCTTTTTTCAGCAATTCCCTCCGGAGATTTTTGATGTGGGTGTAGATAAAATCATACGAATCGGCTGCATCCATATGGTCTCCCCACAAATGCTCAGCCAGTCCCGCCTTGGTGATGATCTTGTTTTTGTTGGAGATGAAGAAGAGCAGCAATTCGTACTCCTTTTTGGTCAATACCAACTCCTGGTCTAAAACAAAAGCCCTGTGTTCATCAGGAATCAGCTTAATTTCGTTCAAAACCAATTCATTGTTTCCGTTGAAGCTGATGCGCCGGTGAATGGATTTCAGGTGGGCATTGAGTTCTGCCAGATGGAACGGCTTGGTTAGGTAATGGTCTGCACCGATTTCGAGTCCCTCGATCCGGTTGTCGAGCGAGTTTCTGGCAGAGACAATGATGATACCAACGGCGATGGATTTTTTCTTCACCAGCCTGATCAGATCCAGGCCACTCCCGTCCGGAAGATTGATATCCACCACCATGCAATCGTACTCATAGAGTTCGATTTTTTCAATGGATTCTTCAAAGTTGTAGACCACTTCACACAAATGACCTTCCCCGTCGAGGTATTCGACGATGGCATCCGACAGGGTCTTCTCATCTTCAATGATCAAAATTTTCATGACAAAATTTAGTATGATCCCAGATGTTGCAAAATAACACAATTTAAAAACCATCCTGACCCGGATGTCATAAATTAACAGAGATTAAGTTAACTACGGGATTAATTTTTTTCTGAATCAAGCGGATCCATCCTTCAAATAATGCAATCAGGCACCAGGAAAGATTAGCCATTGAAGACGATTCTCCGGATGGATAACACCACTACAAACCATCCGCTTTTTCCATCTGAAGGTGCGTCAGATCCTGTGGCTCTGCATGAATGTTCACTTCACTTCGTTCAATGCGACTGCCAATTTCGGATTCAATGAGGTCACAAATCTCGTGCACTTCACGCAAATTCAATTCCGGATCCAGATGAACATTGACTTTCACAAAAGTATCTGCACCGGCTGTTCTCACTTTAAGGCTGTGAAAGTGCTTCACCTGAGGAAACCTCGAAAGTGTATCTCTTACCACATCAATGGTTTCCTGAGGAGCCGTGTCCAGCAATACGTCAATGGACTTTTTCCCAAGTTGCCAGGATACGAAAAGGACAACACACGCGACACCCAGCGCAGCCAGGGCATCGGCAAAGAAGTACCCAAAGTTGGCACAGATCAAACCCAGGAGTACGACCAGTGAACTCCAGATATCCGTCGAAAAATGCAGGGCGTCGGCCTCAAGTGCATGGCTGTTGTATTTTTTGGCAACCCGACTCAAGGCCCTCGAACGGGTAAAGTCGATGACAATGGAACAAACTACGACGATGTAACTCCAGCTGTTTACCTCTATGTGCGTAGATCCGGAGACCAGACGGCCCACCGCTTCATAAACTATCCAAATACAGGTTATCAGCAGGAGGAGTGTCTCCATCAGTGCAGAAAAATTCTCGATCTTCCCGTGACCATAATTGTGTTGCCGATCGGCGGGTTTGTCAGAAACTCTGACGGAGAAATAGGTAATTACCGCTGCGAAAAGATCAAGACCCGAATGCAAAGCCTCGGACAGGATTCCAAGGCTACCCGTCAATATTCCAATTACTAACTTGAAGCCAGTCAGGAAAATAGCCGCAAAAACGGATCCCATCGCAACATCTTTCTTCTCTTTTTGCATAAAGCAGTCTCGTTAACAGCAATAAAGATAGCGAATATTAACGATTATAGTCACCAGCTGAAGAGCCAAATCATCGGGGAAAGAGCAGAAAATCTCAAATAAAGATACCATATTTGCAGCGAAGATACGACTCAACTACTATTATAGAATGGATCAAAAACGTTTGCTTTCCCTGGATGTATTCAGGGGCATGGTCATTGCTGCCATGCTACTCGTCAACTTTCCGGGGAACTGGAAAGCCATTTACGAACCCCTGGAGCACGCCGCATGGGAAGGGACGACCCCAACAGATTACATCTTTCCTTTTTTCATTTTCATGGTCGGGATATCGATCACCCTCTCGTTTTCCAAACAACTGGAACAGGGCAAATCAAAGAAACAACTTCTCGGGAAAACCATCTGGCGTACCGTAAAAATATTTGCGCTCGGTATTTTCATCCGGGTTCTTCCCACCCTCGATTTCAGCAGGATTGAGATTCCCGGCGTACTACAGCGGATAGCCTTGGTATTTCTGGCCTGTGCCCTGATTTTCCTGTTCGCCGACTGGAAGAAACAAATTTACCTTGGATTCGGAATCCTGATCGCCTATTGGCTGGCAATGATTTGTATCCCAATTCCCGTGTTTGGAGCAGGAGTATTGGAGCCCGGAAAGAATCTGGCCAACTGGATGGACAGCGTGGTACTTCCGCTCTCCCTGCTCAACAAGAGAGGATACGACGCGGAGGGATTTCTCAGTACTTTTCCTGCCATCGTATCCGGCATTTCAGGCTTGATGGCGGGACGCCTTCTGCTCCGGAACCAGAACAAAGAAAAATGCATCCTGCAGTTTTTCGTGGTTGGTATTGCGCTCATTTTTGCGGGAGAAATCTGGGGTTGGTCTTTCCCAGTAGTCAAAAAAATATGGACCAGCTCCTACGTTCTGTTGACATCCGGATGGGCTTTTATGGTATTTGGCCTGTTGGTTTGGCTCGTGGAGGTCGTGGGGATCAGAAAAGGAACAAAACCCTTTGTCATCTTTGGTACCAACGCGATTGCCATCTATTTTTTGGCGGATGTTTTCGAAACCATTTTTTTACGAACCGGAATCCACGATTTGGCACTCTCCGGCATGCAAGATGTAGGAATGGCACCGAAGAATGCATCCCTGGTATGGGCCATTTTTTCGGTAATGGTCTGTTATCTGGCAGCCTGGTTGTTGTATGTTAAAAAAATCTTCGTTAAACTTTAAGGTTGTTTTTTAGTAATTTTGGCCAGGAAACCCGAAACACATCCAATTGAATCACGTTGTTTTCAAACTATTTAATTTTCGATGATCCATACAAAGGGAATATTTCAGCGCACAGAATTGCTTTTCGGGAAAGAGCGGATGGAGAGAGTCATGTCTAAAAGCGTGATCATTTTCGGGATTGGCGGTGTTGGGAGCTGGTGCGCCGAGAGTCTTGTCCGAAGCGGGATACAGCGAATCACGCTGGTTGATTCTGACCGTATCTGCATCACAAATATCAACAGGCAGTTGCACGCAACCACCAAAACCATCGGACAGGTAAAGACGGAAGTACTTAAAAGCCGGCTGCTGGAGATCAATCCATCCGCCGAGATTACGGCCATCCAGAAAATTTACAACCGCGATAACCACGATTTATTCGAACTTGCTAAATATGATTTCATCATTGATGCCATCGACAGTTTAAGCAGCAAGGTTCACCTCATCCGCGAGGCAACCAAAACAAATGCCGTATTTTATTCTTCGATGGGTGCCTCCCTGAAACTCGACCCAACCAAAATCCGGGTCAGTGAATTCTGGCAAGTCATCCGGTGTCCGCTGGCATCCAAAATCAGGAAAATGATCCGGAAAGGTGAATTGCCTGCCAAACCATTTCAATGCATTTACAGCGAAGAGTTGCTGGAAAACAGCGGGAGTGGATCTTCTTGCGGGACAGACAAATGTTTGTGTCCGAAGGCAGTTATTGGTCCCGGCGATCCGGATCTGGCCGATCACGAGTGGTGCAGTCAGAAGGCTGTCATCAACGGAACGGTGGCTCACATCACAGCCATTTATGGATTTTTCCTGGCGGGATTGGTTATTCAGCACATCTACAACGAAGGACAATGATACACCTACGTCCAATCAAAAAGTCAGATGACAAGGCGATGGCCCACATCATCCGTTCCACCCTAGCCGAATTTGGAGCCAATCATCCAGGTACGGTTTACTTTGATGCATCAACCGACCATCTCTCCGATCTTTTTAAAAAAGAGCGCTCACACTATTTTGTGGCCGAAATAAATGGCAAATTGGTTGGAGGAGGAGGCATTTTTCCCACAGAGGGATTGCCCACGGATACTTGCGAATTGGTTAAGATGTACCTGTTGCCTGAAGCCCGGGGAAGGGGACTTGGTAAAACCATCGTGGAAAATTGCCTGGAAATGGCACACAAGATTGGATTTAACAGGATTTACCTGGAGTCGATGCCGGAGCTCGTGAAAGCCCTGAAATTGTACGAGAAATTCGGATTTACCTATCTGGAAGGCCCGATGGGTAACACCGGCCATTTTGGCTGCGAAAAATACATGAGCCTTCGGCTTGATTCCGATCCGATATTTTGACCCTCAATATTTTATTTTACCACCAATCACGATGCCATATTTGGCCAGTTTCTCTGTTAACTGCTCCTTGTTGACAGGTTTGGTGATAAATTCATCACATCCGGCATCCAGTGCCCGCTGTTTGTCTTCCGAACTGGTATAGGCAGTGATGGCCAGAATAGGAATGCTGCTGTCCATGGCTTTGATCTGCCTGCTGGCCTCAAACCCATCCACAAAAGGCATTTTAAGGTCTATCAGCGCAGCACTTATGTTTGGATGGATCCGGCACAGGTCAATGGCCTCCTGGCCATCCCGGGCATGGAGGATTCTGATGGTTTCGCTTCTCAACAGAATGTTGATGAATAGAAAATTGATCTCATCGTCTTCCGCAACGAGAATCGTCTTAATTTCAGAATCATTCTCAGATTGAAAGACCTCCGCTTTGGAAATATTTTCTCCACCTTGTATTGGAATGGTGAAGAAAAAGGTTGAACCAACCTCTACCGCTGATTCGACCCAAATGGATCCTCCCAACAGCTCCACCAACCCTTTGGAAATAGTCAATCCAAGGCCGCATCCCTCATAGCCCCGGGTATAGGAGTTATCCTCTTGAGAAAAGCTGTTGAAAATTACATTTTTCCCTACATCCGTGATACCCTTTCCCGTATCCTGAACGGAAAAGACCAAATCGTTTCCTCTTCTTTTACACCCGATCACTATGCTCCCGGCTGCGGTGAACTTCAAGGCATTGTCCATCAAATGCCTGAATATTTTAAAGAGCAACTCCCGATCTGAATAAATCAGGGTATCCTGAAGATCAGCTGACTGTTCAATGATCAAATTCAATTTCTTGTTGTCACAAGCCGGCTGGAAATGCTTGGCTACATCACTGATGATCGTCTCTGGAAGGAACTCCTTCTTTTCGAATTCCTGATTCCCTGATGTGATCATCGAGATTTCAAGAAAATTGGTAACCGTATTGATGAGCCGCTCACTGCTCTCGTTCAAAATGTACAAGTAACGATTTTTCTCCTCCTCCTCTAGATCATGGTCTGCCAATATTTGACCAAAGCCCAGGATGCCATTCAGGGGAGTTCTTATTTCGTGGGAGATGTTGTTGATGAAGGAGGTTTTAAGCCGGTCGCTTGCTTCTGCTTTTTCTTTTGCCAGATTCAATTCTACATTTTTAAGAAGCAATTCTCGGGTGCGTTCGTTCACTTTTTCATCCAGCAACCTATTTTGGTCGACCAGTTGTTGTTGCAGAAAACTCGAGAATAAAAGGTTTTTGATACGAAGACCCACTTCCAGCAAATCGAAGGGTTTCGTCAGGAAATCACTGGCCCCTCCCGACAAGGCCTTGATTTTTGCCTCGTTGGTAATGTCAGCCGTCAGGACCAGAATTGGCAGAAATGAATTTTCACCGAGGATGGACTTTAGCTGTTCCATCACTTCAAAGCCAGTCAGATGAGGCATTGTCAGATCCAGCAGGATCAGGTCCGGTTGAAAACTCTTGTAAAGTGAAAGGACCTCTCTTGGATCTGTGGTGGATTTGACGTTCAAATATCCCTGCATCTCCAAAAATTCGTGCAGAATTTCAACGTTTGGTTCCTGATCATCCACGATGAGGATGTTTGCCTTTTTAAAAGAAGAATCAATCATACTTTCCACATTAATTAAGCCGACCAAAATTAAAACATTTTATAAACATCAATCTACAAATTCATCGATGATTTTCAACAAGATATTTAGATCGAGTGGCTTAGTCAGATAATTTTTAGCCCCGGCCAGGATCAGTTTTTCGATTTGCTTGGGCATCGCATCCGCACTGATCACCACAACAGGGATCGATTTGGTACTTTCAGTTGTTTGCAAAATTTTTAAAACCTCGCTTCCGTGGATATCCGGAAGGTTAAGATCCAGAAGAATCAGGTCAGGCTTGAACTCTGCGGCCAGCGGAACAGCCATTTTTCCTTTTGATTCTGTGATCAAACGGATTTTTGAACGTTGGGAGGCAAGTATCTCGGCCACCAGTTCGACATTCGACAGATTGTCCTCAATATAAAGAATTGTGCCACTCTTATTCCCCAAAGATTTTTCCAATCCATTTATTTCAGACTCCTTTTCACTCCTCTCAATCAATCCATTGCTCCAGGGAAATTCAATCCAAAAAGTACTGCCCTCCCCGGGGTTACTTTCGACACCTACCATACCGTGCATGGCTTCAACCAGCTGCTTCACCACCGAGAGACCCAGGCCAGTCCCCTCCGTTTCCGTCTTTTCTGCACCAATCCTTTCGAAGGGTTGGAAGAGCTTTGGCAAATCTGTAGATGAAATTCCAGTGCCTGTATCTTTAACAGAAATTCGTACCATGGCGACTCCCGTTGAATTTTCGGGCATCAGCGCAGATGATAACACGACCAATCCCTCTTTTTTGTTGTATTTGATGGCGTTGCTGATCAGGTTAAGCAAGATCTGTTTTAACCGTTGTTTGTCAGCCTTGACATACAATGAATTTTCCCCCGTTCCGGGAAGTTCAAATTTGATCTTCCGTTCATTGGCCTGAGGTCTGACAATATCCAGAATCTCCAGAATCACGTCCCCTACCCGAAGTGGCTCTAGCGAAAGGGAGATATGACCTGCTTCGATGCGGGAAATATCGAGTACTTCATTGATCAGGTCGAGCAGGTGTTTTCCGCTTCGCATGATGTGGGATACTCCTTTTTTCTGACCGGAATTCAACTCTCCCATCTCAAGCAACTGAGCAAAACCAAGGATAGAGTTCATCGGAGTACGAAGCTCGTGGCTCATCCGGGAGAGAAACTCGCTCTTGGCCAGGTTGGCATGATCCGCCTCCATCCTGGCCCTCTTCAGATCATCTTCAGCTCTTTTTCGCTCCGTGATATCCATGTTTACAGTCAGCAAGCACCTGTTTTGACCAATAAAGATGGAGTCTGCCGATAGTAAACCAGTTTTAACCGTGCCATCCTTGGTTTTCATCAATACCTCCAATTTTCTGACAGGAATTTTATTTTTTAGCTGTTCAAGTAGACTTGACCTAAATTTTGGATCGACAAAGAGACCAAGCTCTTCATTGGTTTTCCCTATCAACTCCTCCCTTTGGAATCCCATCGTTTCTGTAAAGGAGTTGTTTACATCCAGGTATTGTCCGCCCTCGAAATAAGAGATGGCCATCATGGCAGAATTGGATTGAAAGGCACTGGAAAATTTTTGTTCCGACAACTGAATCTTCGAAATATCCTTGCTGACTCCAAAAATTACGGGCACTCCATTCCAAAAACCCGATTTAACCCTGGTTTCAACAGG